>JBFIYQ010000097.1:0-8521 GCA_041605275.1 Gammaproteobacteria bacterium | reverse complement strand
CGACCCTGCTGGCAACACTCGCAGCTGCAGCAGGGCGAGACAAAGGAAAGCACGGCGTGGGTGCCGCTGCCCACCTCGGTCACGTTATCTCCGACATCTCTAATAATGCCGGCCGCTTCATGGCCCATGCTGGTGGGAACGCTTCGCCGACGCAGGCCTTCGATGGAGGAGAGATCGGAGTGGCAAAGACCGGCCGCCCGGATCTCGAACAGCACCTCGTCCGGACCTGGCGGCGCGAGGTCGACCGTTTCAATCCGAAGCGGCTCGCTGCGGGAGTAGGGCCTCGGTTTCCCTTGCTCGTAGAGCACCGCGGCGCGAATTTTCATCTCGGAATTACGGCCGGGAAGGCGGATCCGTAGGCGCGGTGGAAGTGTGATCCGGGCCGCAGAGCCAGCAGTCGGGACGGAAACCCGGTTTTTCCGGCGTGGTCTAAAGGGAAAATGACAATTTGGCTACAAATCATTGATTTTCAGGACCAAATTGCCGTTGGCAGAGGCTTAAGGGTGGAAATGATGCCAGATTCCTGGCGGCCTGTGGAGGCTTCAATCGCCCGGGGCGGCGCCTATACTCGATCTTGTAGAGCCCCTTGTTGCCGAACCAATCTATTTCGTGCATCGACCGCCGCCGGTGCCAGGTCGCGCCGGACGGCATGAGGAGGTAATCGGCATAATGTTTTCGGAGAATGCGCCCGAGCTGCTCATTACGGACAAGAGCGTCCAGGAGTACTTTCAGGATTCAATCAGCGATGCGCTCGAGAATCAGCGCATCGAAGCCGCGCAGGAGACCGTCTTCTACATGGTCAACCTGCTGGCCACCTTCATTCGTTCCGAGGAATTATTCGAGCGCACCCCCGACGGCGTCATTCTGAAACCCCTTGCGGATTTCTACGCCGAAGCGGTGGAATGCCCGACCACCGCTGAGCAGCACCGCACCCTTCGCCGCCTCGGAGACGTGGCCCTCTTCATCTCCGGAGTCTTCTCCCATAGCCTGAACCGGAAGCTCGTCGACGTGGACTATTACGTCGCCATGGGGGGCGGGGCCTACAGCTATCTTTCCGGGGCGCTGCGCGGAAACGCCGGTGCGAATACGCTGACCGAGATTTTTGAAGAACTCTCCTCCAAGTTTGTTGACTTCGTCGACGTGCTGGGCGAGGTGAGCGAACGCGCCCATTTCAACAACTCCGCCGACATCATGCGGGTTTACGAAATGTGGGTCCGCACCGGAAGCCGCCGCGCCGAACGAACCCTTCGCAATATTGGCATCGACCCCACCGAAACAAACATCAGTCGCTCGCGTCACTGATCGCAGCGGTTTCTTCATCGCGGCGTCATGAAGCTAAAACCGATCCAGCGCCACCTTCAGCAGATCTATGAGGTCGACGTTCCTCACGACGTGGACGACTTTCTGATTACCGATCGCGCACTGCTTAAAGCGCTCGGTGACAGTACCCGCAAAGCCGACGAAAAGCTGCTGGTGGTGCAGGACGGCGACGAGGTTGAGCTCGCGCTCTACCTGGACTCCGAGCTGATGGAGCGACTCCGCGAGGACGATCCAACCCAACGGTTGCATCATGGCAACATCGCGGATTTCTGCACCGCGCTGGAGGGCGTGAGTCATTTTCTTTACCTTACCTGGAACGCCGAGTACGAGCGGGGCGTTTCGCTTCTCGAGCTGGAAATGCAGGCGGAAGTGGACAAGTACGTTAGCACCGCGATGCTCTTCGGCAGCCAGGACGACGGCAAGGTTCCGCAACAGCTCTACACCTGGCTGTTCGACGATCCGGTTTTTGACGAATCCCTGGACGGGGAAAGTCTGAAGCGCTATCGGGACGCCAATTACTACGCCAGTCGGTATTGCTCTCAGATCGAGACCCGCTTTTTCCGTGAACGGCGATCCGGCAGCCTGATTAACGAGCTGCGACGCTTTTATCGGCTTCCCCAGCACCACAAGATCAGGCGCATCGAGTCAGCCGCCTGATTCCGTAGCAGTCGTCTATCCTCTGAAACGGCCGCTTGTCCGCGTCCGGTCTCGCTGCGTCACCGCATATGAGGTATAGAATTTGTGACGACCCTCGTTAAAGCCTATTCAAGCAACACTTGGCGGTTCGCCTTGCAGAGGATATGTCCGTGGAAACTCAGCCTGGGTCCGAAAATTCCGACCCAGAAACAGTAGAAAGGAAACCGGCGTATGTAGGGTTCTGGATCCGGTTTGTCGCCTTCCTGATTGACTCGGTATGGACCATGGTCGCCGTAACACTACTGGCGGCATTGGTTCTCGGGCAGCCGGATATCGATGTCGAGACAGTTTCCCGGGATCCTGCCGGAACGCTGACGCTGTTGTCGGGCCGACTGCTGTTTGATCTGATCGCCGTCGCGATCATCATCGTTGCATTTTGGATCGCCCGCGCCGCAACGCCAGGGAAGATGGTCTTCTCGGCAGTAATTGCCGATGCGAAAACTCTCGAAAAGCCATCGAAAGCACAGCTGATCGTGCGTTATCTCGGATACTACGTTTCCATCTTCGGACTGATGCTCGGATTTCTCTGGATCGCATTCGACCGGCGCAAACAGGGCTGGCACGACAAGCTTGCCGGCACGGTGGTGATCAAGAGGGAGTAAAAGCGGGTGACGCGGCGGGCGTCGTACTCGCGCAAGCGTCAACTCTGAAGAAACCCTACCTCGATGTGGTTACCGTCGGGGTCCTGGAAGTGCACCTGCTCCAGTCCCGTCCCCGGAACGGTTGCCCTGCGGTATGGCACTGAAGCGGCCTTGAGCCGTAAGACGAACTCCTCGAGTCCGCTGGCGCGAAAAGCAAAGTGTTCGATTCCGGGTTCGTTCGCCGCCGGCGGGGCGCGGACTTCCACCAGGTGCAGCACCGCCTGATCGCTCAGATAGAGCCAGGCCCCGTTGAAGGAAAACAGCGGGCGCTGGCCGGGCTCGAGTCTGAGCACGCGCCGATAAAAATCCGTCATCGCCTCGAGATTGGCGGTGCGGATGTTGACGTGATCGAGCCGTTGCAGCGACACAGCGCTTCTCCACCGTTAGGCCGCCCCAGTTTGGCAGCGATCCGCGCTCTGGCGAAGCGCCGATTAAGGCCTCAGCAGCGCCCCATGGCCGCGTTGGCGTCGCTGCACACCCGGTCGCCGGCTTTCACCAGATAGGTGCCGGCACGCCTCAAGCCCCGCGCCAGTCTCCGGCGGAGACCCGGCGAGGCGCGTTTCCCGCGCGGCTCCAGAACCCGTGCCGAGGCGGGCATTTCCACTCCGCCTGCCCGTGCAATGCTTCGGATCCAGATTTCGGTCATGATTTCACCTCATGTTTTTTTCGCTGGCCCGGTGAGCGCTGGCCCAAGCGGTTGGTACTCTTTCTGCAGGGAAATCATGGTGGCCTGACGGGCTTCTTACAAGCGATGCTTTCTCATGTAACGCATGAGACAGATTCATGTATTATTCCAGGCACGATGCGTAGACTCCCTTCTCTCAAGGCGCTTCGGGCCTTTGAGGCCGGCGCCCGCTGCTTGAGCTTCACCCGGGCCGCAGAAGAGCTCTCGGTGACCCAGACGGCCATCAGCCATCAGGTCCGTCAGCTGGAGGAGGATCTCGGGGTGAAGCTGTTCGAGCGGCGACCGCGGGAGCTCACCCTGACGCCGGCCGGCAGCACGTTGTATCCGGTTGTGGCCGAGGCCTTCGACCGCATCAGCGAGACGGTCACCCGCATCCGCGCGCGGCCGGAATCTCGACCTTTGACCGTGACCCTGACCCCGACTTTCGGCTCGCGCTGGCTGGCGCAGCGTCTCGGCCGCTTCTGGCGGGAGCAGCCGGACGTGGATCTGCGCCTGCATCATTCGGTGCAGCTGGTGGATTTACTGCGTGAGGACGTGGACCTGGCGGTACGCTGGGGGCGCGGCGAATGGCGGGGGCTCACCGCCGAGCGGCTGATGCGCGCCCAGGCTACGCCGCTTTGCTCTCCCGCGCTGTGCAAAGGTCAGAAGCCCTTGCGCACACCCTCCGACCTCAAGCACCACACTCTGATTCATCAGAAGGACCATCAGGAGTGGATCGAGTGGCTCGCGGCCGCAGGGGTGGACGATGTCGACGGCCGGCGCGGACCGGTGATCGACGACGCCAACGCCATCATACAGTCCACCATGGAGGGTCACGGGGTGATGATTGCTATTCCTGAAGTGCTTGGAGAAGAGATTGCCTCGGGGAAGCTGGTTGCTCCCTTCGTGACCCGTCCGGATCCGGCATTCGCCTACTACCTGGTCTACCCGCCCGGCGGCATGGATCGCCCGGAGGCGCGCGCCTTCCGCGACTTCCTCATGTCCGAGGCCAGTAAAATTTAGTGAGAAATTGAGCGCGACTTATGCTCACCAGGCCTGACGGGGCCTGAAGCGAGGCCATCCGTGGTTTCGTTCAGCGACCGGTGGTTTCGGCGGTCGCCTCAGCGCTTTGCCTGCGCTTCTTGAGCTGGGATGAGATCAGCGGCCAGCAAAGACTGAGCGCGGTAAGGACGAAGAAGAAGTCCACAATCGGGCTTTCGAGCAGTCGCCACCATTTGTTGTCGAGCAGGATCATGGATTGAGAAAAGGACTCCTCGACGAGCTTTCCGAGGATTAGCCCCATGACCAGCGGCGCCGGCGTGAACCCGTGGCGCAGCATCAGAAATCCGATCACCCCGGCGACCAGCATCACCCACACGTCGAACACCGAAGCGCCGTACGAGTACGAGCCGATCAGCGAGAACACGAACACCGACGGCCAAAGGAAAGTGCGCGGAATGAGCGTGATGCGCGAGAAAATCTTGGCCCCGGCGAGACCGATGATCAAGAACATGAAGTTCGCCACCAGCATGGCGGAAAAAATCGCGTAGACGAAGTGGGGCGTCTCCTTCATCAGGTACGGGCCGGGACGAAAGCCGTGCATGATGAGGGCGGCGAGGATCACCGCGGTGGTGGCGCTTCCCGGAATGCCCAGCGCCAGCGTGGGCCCCATGGCGCCGCCGGTGGCGGCGTTGTTCGCAGCTTCCGGCCCGGCAATGCCCTCGGGGCAGCCGGTGCCGAACTCTTCCTTTCGCTTGGACCAGCGCCTGGCTTCGTTGTACCCCATGATGGCGGCCACGGTGGCGCCCTCCGCGGGCAGTACGCCGATGAAGGTGCCTATTCCCGACGAGCGCAAAATGGTGCCCCAGATGCGGCGGAAGTCTTCCCGCGTGGGCAGCTTCACCACCACCGCCTTGATCACCTCCAGAGTTTTGGTCGCCGCTTGAGACTGGTTGAGCAGCTCGCTCATGGCAAAAAGGCCAATAAGAACTGGGACGAAGCTCACCCCCTCGGTGAGCTCCGGAATGCCGAAGGTGAATCTCTCCACTCCGGTTGTGAGATGAATTCCGGCGGTGCCCAGAAGCACGCCCACGGCGCCGGCGATTAGATTTCGCAATGACGATTTGCCGCTGATGGACGCCAGCATCGACAGCGCAAACACCGCCAGGGCAAAGTATTCCATTGGCCGGAAGGATGTCGCGATCTTGGCCAGCAGCGGCGTCGCCAGCAGAAAAATGAACAGACTGATAATGCCGCCGGAAATGCTGCTAACCGCGGCAATGCCCAGTGCGCGTCCCGCCTCGCCGCGCTTGGCCATGGGATAACCGTCGAATGCGGTGGCCACCGCCGGCGGCGCCCCGGGTGCGTTGATGAGTATTGCCGTGATCGAACCGCCAAACGTTCCGGCGCAGTAGAGCGAAGCCATCATGGCAATGGCCGGAACCGGCTCCATGGTGATGGTGAAGGGAAGAAGAAGCGCCACCGCCATGGGAGAGCTCAAGCCCGGCAGGGCACCCACCACCACCCCGATGAGCACGCTGATGAAAATCAGCGCGATGTTGCCGGGTTCGGCAATCAGCAGAAAACCTTGCAACACCGCATCCATCAATGCGCCCTCAAAAAAACTCGAAACCCAAGGCACCGGGATCGAAATACACCCCGAGCACCTTGCTGAAAAGCAACATCACCGCGGTCGGAAATAGCACGACGAAAGGCACCAGGATCTTTAGACGGCGCTCACCCCACAGCAGCGGTAATCCGATACAAATCAGGACGAGAACGGGAAACGTGCCGATCCACTGGATCGTGAATACCGAAAGGACAAGAAATCCGGCGGTGATATAGACGATTGGCTGAACAGGTTTGCTGCGCGCCTTGTCCAGGACTTTGCCCTTCTCTTTGCGCAGCCAGCGCTCAAACGGCAAAGTTAGGGAGAGCGCCACGATGACCCATAGGAGCATGCGGGGAAAGCGCTCCGGGGGCATGTCCTGAGCAAACAGCGGCGAGACTTCGTCGAAGCCCGCAGTGGTGTAATAAAGCCCGGCGCAGACTATCAGCAAAATGCCGGTAACGATGAGATCGGTACGGTTGATCATGGGTTAGCCGCCGTATTTGCAGCGTAAAAGCACCCCGGGGGCGGCGGCGCAGCCGACGCCGTCCCCGGAGTTTTCGGATCGACTAGTTCAGTAAGCCGAGATCCGTCAGCGCCTCGACGGCCTGGGCGTACTCTTCCCTGATGTTTTTGGTCCACTCTTCATGGCCGGCGACGCTGTCTTCCACCGTCAGGCCCGAGCTCTTTAGATAGTTGGCGAAGACTTCGTGCTTCATGGCCTTCACCAACGCGTCTGAGAGGACCTGAATTCGGTCTTGCGGCGTGCCCTTGAGCACCCAGTAACCCCGGGTGGTGGACACCTTCACCGGATAGCCGTTCTCGAAGGTGGTGGGCACGTCGGGATACTCGGCGAGACGTTTCGGCGACATGACCGCCAGGGCACGAAAGGTTCCGTCCTTTACCTGCGAGCCACCCTCGCTGACGTTGGGCAGGGTGGCGTCGATGGCACCCGACATCAGCGCCTGCACCATCTGCGCGCCGCTGCCGAAAGGCACCACCTTGAACTTGATACCGCTCGCCTTGGCGAAGCGCGCAAGACCGATGTGCTCGGTGCCGCCCACTTGGGCGACGCCCCAGTTAAGCGGCGTGTCCTTAGAGGCTTCAACCAGATCCTTGAGCGACTTGTAGGGGCTATTCGCTGCTACGGTGATGAAGGTGGGATCATCCATGGCCCGGGCGACACCGACGACGTCGTCTATGCTGAGCGGAGATTTGCCCCGGGCGATGGTGTAGAGATGCGTTTGCGTCAGCGCCAGCACCGTGTAGCCGTCACGGGGTTTGCCCATGGCGTAGTGGTGCGCCTGGGCGCCGCTGCCGCCGCGCTGAGAAACCACCGACATGTCGACGCCGAGATAGCGGCGGCTGCGGATCATCATCATGCGGGCGGTGGTATCGGTGCCGCCGCCGTACTTGGAATGGATCACGACCTCGATGGGTTTTTCGGGAAACTTCTCCTGGGCTAGGGTCAGCGGCGCGGCGGCGACGCAGGCCAGCGCAGCGCCTACAATCAGCGCGCGCCGTCGAGTAAGAAGGCTGATGCGATTCATAATGATCTCCTCGTTGTTTTTTGTGGTCAGAGTCGGTGGGTCTGCAGGTGACCCTCGTTCTTGTTAATTACTCAGCAACCGGCCCGTTGGCGGATCATACGTTCCCTTTGCCCCGGACGGTTAAAGCTTGTTGTCATCACGGGATATAAGCCAACCGCCCCAGCTCGGAGGCGCATCGGCAACGCCTTATTCTATACGACCGTCTCCTTTGAGTTGCGCTCGGTGGAGACGCCTGCGCGCCTTGGCGTCGAAGGCGTCGCGCCGGTGCAGCACCGCGCGGTTATCCCACATGAGCAGGTCGCCCACGCGCCAGCTGTGGGTGGTGACAAAACGGTCCTGGGTCGCATGGGCCCAGAGCCGGTCGAGCAGCGCCTCGCTTTGCTCGATTTCGAGCCCGACGACGTAGCTCCGCGGACGGCGACCCAGGAACAGGCAGCAGCGTCCGGTCTCCCGGTCGGTGCGCACCAGCGGCTGTCGTGCCCCCGGCGTCTGTCTTACGTCTTCAACCTCCTCGTAACCCTTCCTCAGCATTCCGGCGCTGTTATGAGCGGCGTCGTGTATGGCGCGCAGTCCCTCGATTTCCCGCTTTGAATCTTCCGGGAGCGCATCGTAAGCCGCGTACATGTTGGCGAACTGGGTATTGCCGCCGGCCGCCGGCAGCTCCACCGCATAGAGCACGGCGCCCTTGGGCGGCTCATCGAGATAGGTCATGTCCGCGTGCCAGACGGCTTCGCCGGCGCCCAGGTTTCCGATGGGCCGACCACCCTCGACAATATTGGAGATGATGTTGAGCTCGGGGTGCTCGGGGTAGATGGGCCCGCCATAGGGATTTGGCCCCGGCGGGTCGAGCTCGCCGAAGCGCCTTGTAAACGCGATCAGCTGATCATCGTCGATGGACTGGTTACGAAACACCAGCACCAGGTGCTCTCGCCACGCAGCCTTGATCTGCTCCACCTCCGCGTCGCGCAATCCCGAGGCAACGTAAACGCCTCTAATCTCGGCGCCAAGGGCGTCGCCGCTGGGTATGACCTCTATTGCCCGG
>JBFIYQ010000096.1:0-8638 GCA_041605275.1 Gammaproteobacteria bacterium | reverse complement strand
TACCCGGCATCGTGCCTTCGCTCATCGGCGATTTGAACGGATGCCGCTTCGCCGATCGCTGCGTCCACGTGATGGAAGAGTGCGTGCAAAAAGACATCGACTTCCGCGCCGCCTTCGAGGGCGGCCACAGCTATCGCTGCGCGCTCTCGCCCGAAGCTTGCGCTGAAAACGCCGAAAGGAAAAAGAGCGCATGAGCGATCCGCTGATTGAAGTTCGCGACGTGCGCCAGACATTCATGATCTCCGCGGGCGCGTTCCGGGGTAAACGTCCGCTGCACGCGGTCAACGGTGTATCCATCGATATCAAGCGCGGAGAGGTGCTCGGCATCGTCGGCGAATCGGGCTGCGGTAAAACTACTCTTGCAAAAATGATCCTCGGACTTCAGCCGCCCACCAGCGGCGAGATTCTGCTCGAAGGGCGTCGAATCACCGAGCTGGAGCGGATCGAGGTGGCGCGGCTGCTGCAACCGATATTTCAGGATCCCTACTCTTCTCTCAATCCGCGCAAATCCGTGGGCAATATCATCTCGCTGCCGCTCAAGGTTCAAAAAGATCCTCATCCCGAAACCTGCCGTGAACGGGTCGAAGAGATCATGTCCCTGGTGGGGCTGGCCAAACGGCTTTATAACCTCTACCCGAATCAGCTCTCGGGCGGACAGCGGCAGCGCGTGGCCGTGGCCCGGGCGCTGATCAACCGGCCGCAGGTGGTGATCTGCGACGAGCCCACTTCGGCGCTGGACGTATCGGTGCAGTCGCAGATCCTCAATCTGCTGCAGGATTTGCGACAGGAGCTCAATCTCACCTATGTGCTCATCAGTCATAACCTTGCGGTGGTCGAGCACATCGCCACCCGGGTGGCGGTGATGTATCTCGGGCGCATCGTGGAAGAGGCGGACACCGAGTCGCTGTTCGAGCGTCCCCAGCACCCCTACACCCGGGCGCTGCTGGAATCGGTGCTGACGCCGGAGCCGGGGTTGGGCGTGCCGGACACCCAGCTCGGCGCGGCCTATCCCAACCCGGTGGCGCCGCCGCCGGGATGCACTTTTCACCCGCGCTGCGCTTACGTCATGGACCACTGCTCCCGGGTTGCGCCCGCGCCCGTGAGCACCGCCTCGGGTCACGTGGAGTGTCATCTCTACAGCGGAGATCAGGGAAAGGAGCGCGCCTTTTCATGAGCCGCGATGCCGCCATCGAGCATGCGCTAGCCTACTTCGACGATCAGAATAGCGGCTACTTCGCCGACCTCGCGCGCCGCGTGGCGGTGCCCACGGAAAGCCAGGAGCCGACCCGGCTGCCGGACCTGTACCACTATCTCGAGCAAGAGATGCGCCCGTCCTTCGAGGCGCTCGGCTACGAGTGCACCGTCTACGACAATCCTTTCGACGATCAGGGACCGGTGCTGCTCGCAAGCCGCTTCGAGGGCAAGGGCCTGCCCACCCTGCTCGGCTACGGCCACGGCGACGTGGTGCGCGGCCAGGAAGGCCGCTGGATTGACAACCGCGATCCCTGGACCCTGGATCGCGACGGCGACCGTGTCTATGGTCGCGGCACCGCGGACAACAAGGCGCAGCACTCGGTCCACATGGGCGCGCTGGCGGCCGTGTTAGCAACCCGCGGATGCCTGGGTTTCAACCACAAGTTCATCATCGAAACCGGCGAAGAGAACGGTTCCAAGGGCTTTAAGGAGCTGGTGGCGGCGAACCGGACCGACTTCTCGGCCGATGCTCTGTTCGCCTCGGACGGCCCACGGGTCGACATGAAGCGTGCCAGCCTGACGCTGGGCTGCCGGGGCACCCGCAACTTTGATCTCTCTATCGAGTTTCGCCAGGGCGGCCATCATTCCGGAAACTGGGGCGGGCTGCTGGCCAATCCCGGCGTGGTGCTGGCCAACGCGCTCAGCACCATGGTTGACGCGAAGGGCAGGATCCTGGTGGACGGCTGGACGCCGGGACCGATTTCCAATTCGGTGCGCGAGGCGCTCAAAGACGTGAATCGCGAAGGCGGGCCGGGGGCACCGGCTATCGATCCCGAGTGGGGCGAGCCCGGACTCACGCCGGCGGAGAAGGTTTACGCCTGGAACAGCTTCGAGGTGCTGGCTTTCACCACCGGCAACCCGGAAAACCCGGTCAACGCCATTCCGCCGAAGGCCCGCGCGAACTGTCAGCTGCGCTACGTGGTGGGCACCGACGCGGAAAACATTGTTCCCAATCTGCGCAGGCACCTGGATGCGCAGGGGTTCGGCCTGGTGCAGATCGAAGAGCCGCCGGAGAGCAACAACGCCCGCTTCGCCGCCGCCCGCACTGACCCGGATCACCCCTTCGCAAAGTGGATGCGGGCCGCGGTGGAGCGCACCACCGGGGAACGCTGCACCGTGCTTCCGAACTCGGGCGGCTCCATCTGCGACGACGTGTTCCAGGACGTGCTCGGCATCCCCTTCGTCTGGCTGCCATTGAGCTACACCGGCTGTTCACAGCACGCCCCGGATGAGCACATACTCTGGTCGCTTACCCGCGAAGGCATAAAGATCGTCACCGGAATCTACTGGGATCTGGGCGACCCGTCGGTGGCTTACCAGGCCTGAGCGCCTAAATCGTCTACCGGTTCTTGAATGGAAGACTCTGACAGATGACCGAGCGCGTTCTTGTTGCCGGCTTCAGGCATGAGACCAACACCTTCTCCAAGCTGGCCACCGATCTGGCCGCCTACCAGGCGAGAGATTTTTACCACGGCGACGATATCGTCTCCCAGTTCTCCGGCACCCGCACCGAGGTCGCCGCGATAATCGACGTGGCGAAGAAATACCGCTGGGATCTCGTACCGGTGGTGTACGCCGACGCCACGCCTTCGGGAAAAGTGACCCGGGAGGTGTTCGATCAGGTCACCGGCGCACTGGTGAAAGCGCTGGAACAAAAGGGCCCCTTCGACGCAATCCTGCTTTGCCTGCACGGCGCCATGGTGACCGAGCACGTCGACGACGGCGAAGGCGCCCTGCTGTCGCTGGTGCGGGACACCATCGGCCCGGTGATTCCCATCGGCGTGACCCTGGACCTGCACGCCAACGTCACCGATCGCATGGCGGCGCTGGCCGACGTCATGGTCTCCTACCGGACCTACCCTCACGTGGACGCCTACGAGGTGGGTAAGGAAGTGGCCGAGCTCATTGCGCGCACAATGGATGGAGATATCCGACCGCACACGTTGGTCGCCCGGGGCGCCATGCTGGACGGCGCGGACCACGGCCGCACCACCGCGCCGGGACCGATGACCGAGGCGCTGGCGCTGGCCAGGAAGTTCGAATCGGAGCGTTCGGTCCTTGCGGTGACCGTCAACGCCGGCTTTCCCTGGGCCGACATCCGGGAGACCGGGCCGAGCGTGGTGGTGGTGGGCGACGGTAACGATTCGCGGCACGCGGAAATCGCCTCCCAGCTGATCCAGCACATTTATGACAATCGTGAACGCAGCACCGTCGAGACCGTGAGCGTTGCGGATGCCGTCGAGCGCATGTGCAAGCGCGGCAGAAAGAAAGGCCCCATCGTGGTGGCGGACTTTGCCGATAACCCGGGAGGCGGTGGCTACGGCGACGCCACCGGATTGCTCAGGGCCATGCTCGAGGCAAAGCTGAAGGGCGCGGCCTTCGCCAACATGTACGACCCGGAAGCGGCAGAGATCTGTACGCGGGCCGGCGAAGGCGCGAAGGTCACGGTCACTCTAGGGGGCCGGCTGGACCCGTCCACCGGCGCTCCCATCGAGGTGACCGGCACCGTCATTCGGCTCACCGACGGACGGTTTGCCTACGAAGGCCCCATGTCCAAAGGTGTAAAAGTGAAAGCGGGCCCCATTGCCGTGCTGCGCGCCAATGCGCCTTCGTCGAAGCTCCGGCGTGACGAGGGCATCGTTATTGTCATCACCAGCCGGCGATACCAAGTGTACGATCAGAATTTCTTCAAGCACGCGGGCATCGATCCGGCGAAGAAAAAAATCGTGGCGGTGAAGTCGGCGCACCACTTTCGCGCCGCATTCGGACCCATTGCCAGCGAAATCATCGTGGTGGACGAAGGCGGCGGCATCACCTCGCGCAACTTCAAAAAGCTTCCCTACAAGAAAGTCAGACGGCCAGTGTGGCCGCTGGACTGAGGGCCGCAAGTGGTATCGAACAAAAACCGAATGACATGAAAGACGACGTCAGATACTTTCCGGACGGTGACGACGAGTGGGCGCGGGTCGCGCCGGCGGACGCCGGCTTTGATCCGGCAAGGCTCAAAGAAGCCGTCGCCTTCGCCGAAGCGAACGAGTCGCCCTGGCCCAGAGACCTGGAAAAAGCCGGCGACGTGCCGGGATTGAGCCAGTTCGAGAAGCCGCCCTGGAATGAAGCGCTCGGTCCGTTCAAGCCCCGCGGCGGTCCCGCCGGACTGATCCTCAAGGGCGGGCGCATCGCCGCCGAGTGGGGTAACCCGAAGCGCGTGGACATGACCTTCAGCATCGCCAAGAGCTATCTCGCCGTTCTCACCGGACTCGCCGTCGGCGACGGACTCATCGCCAATGTGGACGATCCTGTGCGAGAGACCGTCGGCGGAGATCTCTTCTCCTCAGATCAGAATCGCGCCATCACCTGGAGGCACCTGCTCACCCAGACCAGCGAGTGGGAGGGCACGCTGTTCGACAAGCCGGATCTGGTGGACCGCAATCGCCAGGTGGGCCCGGGTTCCGACAACAGCCGAAAAGGCGAGCACCGAGATCTGAATCCGCCCGGAAGCTACTGGGAGTACAACGACGTGCGCGTGAACGTGCTGGCGCTTGCACTGCTGCATCTGTTCCGCAAACCTCTTCCCGAGGTTCTCGCCTCACGTATCATGGTTCCAATAGGCGCATCAAAAACTTGGAGCTGGCTGGGTTACCGCAACTCCTTCGTCGAGATCGACGGCGTGCGCATGCAGTCGGTGCCGGGTGGCACCCACTGGGGCGGCGGAATCCAGATCGACAACTATGACCACGCGCGTTTCGCCCTGCTGGTGCATCGCGACGGCATATGGAACGGAAACGCGCTTCTTCCGCCGGGCTGGGTCGCGGCACTGCGATCACCTTCGAAAGTCAATTCCGGCTACGGCTATCTGTGGTGGCTCAACACCGGGCGGAAGGAATGGCCGGGCGCGCCTGCAAGCGCTTATGCCGCGGTCGGAGCCGGCTCCAACATTATCCTGATAGACCCTGACCACGACATGATCCTCGCCGCCCGCTGGATCGATCAGAACGCGGTCAATGAACTCGTCGCCCGAGTTTTCGATTCTTTGATCTGAGTTTCGAGCGGCGGGAGTTAAAGCGGCCAGACGACAAGAATCATCGGAACGCTGACCACTATTACCAGGATCTCCAGCGGCAGGCCCATGCGCCAGTAGTCGCCGAATTTGTAGCCGCCGGGGCCCATGATGATGGTGTTGTTCTTGTGGCCGATGGGCGTGAGGAAGGCGCAGGACGCGGCTACCGCTACCGCCATCAGAAATGAATCCGGATTTGCGTCGAGACGCTCGGCGATGCCGATGCCGATGGGCGCGGCGATAAGCGCGGTGGCCACGTTGTTGAGCACGTCCGAGAGCGTCATGGTCACAATCATCAGAATAGTGAGCACGGCCACGGCGGGCAGTCCTTCGGTCCAGTCGACCATCACGTCGGCGATTAACGCCGCGCCGCCGGTCGCCTCCAGTGCCACGCTGATGGGGATCATCGAGCCGAGCAGCACGATCACCGACCACTCCACAGACTCATAGACCTGGTTGAGCGGAATGATTCTGAGAAGGACGTAAATCACCACCACGGCGGAGAGAGCCAGCGGAAGGTAAATCCAGCCCAGGCTTGCGACCGCGATGGCGGCGGCGAACACGCCCACCGCCGTCCAGGCCTTGCCTCGCTGCACCACTTCCAGTCCCCGCTCGGCGATGGGAATACAGCCAAGCCATTCCACCACGTCGGGCAGGCGACGCTCCGAACCCAGCAGCAGCAGAATGTCACCGGCGTGGATGCGCGTCTTGCGCACGCGTTCGCGGATTCGGTGGCCGCGGCGGGAAATCCCCAGCAATGTCACTCCCTGGCGATAAAGCAGCCGCACGTCCAGCGCCGATCGGCCGATAATGCGGGCGCCTTCAGGAACCACCACCTCCATCAGCTCCAGCGCTTCGGAAGTAATACCGCTGTGCTTCTCGCTGCCGGCGTAAACGAGCTTCGCCGCGCCGACAAACTGATCGATGGCCTCCGGTCCGCCTTCCATCACCAGCACATCGCCTTTGCGCACCACTTCGTTACGGGACGTGCCCGGCAGGCGCTTACCCCGGCGCACCAGGCCGAGCACGTGGACGTCGTACTCCTCCATCAGACCGTCCAGATCCTTGAGGGGCTTGCCGATGGCCTTTGACGAATCGGAAACTTTCGCTTCCGCCACATAGCCTTTGAGATCTTCCAGCTCCTTGGCGGTATCGTGCTTGCCGCGCTCCACCGGGATCAGCCGCCAGCCGATGAGCATGACGAAAATCACACCAGTAATAGCAACCACTGCGCCCACCGGCGCAAAGTCGAACATGCGGTAGGGCTCGCCCAGGGCGTCTTCCCTGAACGTCGCAATGACGATGTTGGGCGGCGTACCGATGAGCGTCACCATCCCGCCCAAGATGGAGGCGAAGGAAAGCGGCATCAGGGTAACCGCCGGGCTCCGCTTCGCTCTTCGTGCCGCCTGCATGTCCAGCGGCATCAGCAGCGCCAGCGCGGCCACATTGTTCATGATGCTGGAAAGCGCCGCCGAGATGCCCGCCATGATGCCGATGTGCGCCTGGAGCCCGCGAGTGGCGTCCAGCACTTTGTGCGCGAGAAGCTCGATGGCGCCAGAGCGCGACAGACCCCGGCTTACGATGAGCACCAGGGCGATAATCACCACCGCGGGGTGACCGAATCCCGAAAACACTTCCTCTTTGGGCACCACCCCGGCAATAAATGCGATCACCAGCGCGCCGAAGGCCACCAAGTCGTAGCGAAATCGGCCCCAGATCAGGAGAGCGAAGATCAGAATGACCAGGGAAAATAGAATGACCTGCTCGGTCGTCATAATCCTTTTGTCGGCTCGAGTAAGTCCCGTGTTATTTCAGCACAGCGCGCCGGTATCGAAAACGAGCGTCAGCTCTTTGATCTTATCGCCCGAGAATTTACCCCAGACGACCATCGGCGTCTGCCTCGGCGGCTTGAGGAATTCTATGACAAGAACGGCTTCTTCGCCGCTCTCGAAGGATGACAAAAGCTCATAGTCCACACCTGCCGCGGGACTGCGCTTGAGCTCGGCGATATACGACTTCGCGTCATCGGATGAAAAGAGCGGACCGCGAAACTTAAGTGCTGGATCGAACAGGGCCTTGAGCTCGTCGAAAGGTCCGGCGTTTTTGAAGACATCGAGGTATCGCTTCAGGGTGTCGGTTTTTGAGCGTTTCATTTTTCAGTCCGACACAGGATACGGCTAAGCAAAAATGAACCGAGTCAGGGAGACTTTGAGATTGGCGGAGAGGGAGGGATTCGAACCCCCGGACCCCCGAAGGGGTCAACTGATTTCGAGTCAGCCCCGTTCGACCACTCCGGCACCTCTCCGAGACGGGATTTTCCGGGTATCGGAGTCGACATATTTCGACTCGATCCCGGAAATAGCGCGCCATGATAATCGCTGCGGCATTTCGCCGGTACCCCCGAATCTTCATCGATAATTTCTGCCCCGCGAGAACGAAATTTCGCGTCGATTCGGATTCGGTGGAGAGCAACGAATGTCGCGCCCAGATACGGTAAAAGCACGAGAAGCACCTGTATTTTCAGTCATTTAGACGAGATTAGCGATTGACTCCCCAAGATGCGATTATTGCAGCCGTTCGGGCAGGAACCCCCCAGCGTCGAATCAGACTGCGAAACCAACGATCAATTCCAATCAATAGTTGTTTCGCTTCGCTGTGGACCGGCCCGAGAGGTATTAGCGCTCCTTTGAGTGCTTTGTCGCAGTAATCACGACACGATAAAGGTCGCACTGGACTCGGGCAGTGAGAGCTGCCGCCTCTTTGTGTGCACCGCGCTTAAAAATATAAAGAATGACTCTTGCATAGATTTTTTCCCAGGGACTGATTCAAACGAGACCCGTCAACGCATGAGGGCATGACAATGGCTGAAAAGGGCACATTGAGTTTCTCCGAAGGCGTCCAGGAGATGGTGAAAACCGCCCTCACGCACATGAAGCTTCCTGAAGGAGTTCCGGAGTCTGTCGTCGCGGGACACTCGGTGCTGCAGGTACGCTTCCCGGTAAAGCTGGATAACGGCCACTACCAGGTGTTCACCGGCTGGAGAGCGGTGCACAGCGATCATCGTCTGCCGGTGAAAGGCGGCATTCGATTTGCTTCTTTCGTGGACCAGGACGAGGTGGAGGCGCTCGCGGCACTGATGACGTTCAAGTGCGCCATCGTCGACGTGCCGTTTGGCGGATCCAAGGGCGGGCTGATTATTGAACCCAAAAAGCATTCTGTTGAAGAGCTTGAGCGAATCACGCGGCGCTTTGCGCTGGAGCTGGTGGAGCGCGGCTACATCGGACCCGGGATAAACGTGCCGGCGCCGGACATGGGTACCGGCGAACG
>JBFIYQ010000095.1:0-8658 GCA_041605275.1 Gammaproteobacteria bacterium | reverse complement strand
GGTCACGGGCTGGGCACGCGCTTTCTCGAGCTGGCGGAAAAGCAGGCCCGCGAGAGAAGTCTGCCCAAGATGAGTCTGATCGTGTTCGAGCAGAATGCGGGCGCCAAGCGGCTTTACCAGCGCCAGGGTTACCGCGAGGTCGCGCGCCAGCCGGTGGTGCCCCATCCACTGATTCACTACACCGGCGATGCGCTGCTGATGGTGAAGCCGCTTTGAGCTGAGCCACGCCTAAGGCCGGGCGCACACGACGGCAGTTCTTCTACGGCTGCTGAGCCGGCGGCGCCTTTGCCACGCCCGTGGCGGGACCCGTAAAATTGCCAATTCCTGCCTCAGTTCTGGCGCATCCATCGAGGTCGAGCTCATGGGAAAAGGGGATCGAAAGACGCGGCGGGGCAAGATATTCCGCGGCAGCTACGGCAAGACGCGGCCCCACCACCCGAAATCCAAAGCGGACCAGGCCGGCCGGCGGAAACTCGGTACCGGCTCGACAAGAGGAAAAAGCGAATGAAAAACCGAAAGAACGCCATCGTCACCGGATCCACCAGCGGCATCGGGCTTGGTATCGCCGAGGCTTTGGCCGCCGACGGCATGAACGTTGTCTTAAACGGCTTCGGGAAGCCCGACGAAATCGAGCGCACCCGCTCGGATCTTGCGTCCAGGCACGGGGTCGAGGCGCTTTACTCGGATGCGGATATGACCAAGCCGGATGAAATCGTCTCCATGGTCAAGGAGGCCGAGGGAGAGCTCGGCAGCGTCGACGTGCTGGTGAACAACGCAGGTATCCAGCACGTGTCGCCCATTGAAGACTTTCCTCCCGAGAAATGGGACGCCATCATCGCAATCAATCTGAGCTCCGCGTTCCATACTATTCGCGCCGCGCTTCCCGGCATGAAGTCGCGCAAGTGGGGCCGAATCATCAATCTCGCCTCCGCACACGGGCTGGTGGCCTCCCCGTTTAAATCCGCCTACGTGTCGGCGAAGCACGGCATCCTGGGACTGACCAAGACCATCGCGCTGGAGGCGGCGGAGCACGGCGTCACCGTCAACGCCATCTGCCCCGGCTACGTGAAGACGCCCCTGGTGGAAAAGCAGATTCCCGACACTGCGAAAGCGCGCGGCATCAGTGAGGAAGAGGTCATTCGAAACGTGCTGCTGGCGGCGCAGCCCACCAAGAAGTTCGTGACCACGGAACAGCTCGGCGCGCTGGCGGTATTTCTGAGCTCGGAAGCGGGCGCATCGATTAACGGCGCAGCGCTTCCGGTGGATGGCGGCTGGACCGCTCAGTGATCAAAGCGGGAAGAGTGGAAAAGAAACCCATCAACCTTGCGCTCCAGGGAGGCGGCGCCCACGGCGCTTTCACCTGGGGCGTGCTCGACTGTCTGCTCGAAGACGGCCGCGTGTACATTGAGGCTATCAGCGGCACCAGCGCAGGCGCCATGAACGCGGTGGTGGTCGCGGACGGGCTGATGCAGTCGGGCGAGGCGGGCGCGCGCGCGGCGCTGCATGATTTCTGGAAGGCGGTGAGCGATTCCGCCCACACCAGCCCCATCCGGCGCACCCCCATCGACGCCCTCATGGGGAGCTGGAATCTGGACTACTCGCCGGCGTTCCACATTTTTGATCTGGTGACCCGGATGGCGTCGCCCTACGCGCTCAATCCGCTCAACATCAATCCGCTCAAGGATCTGCTAGCCGAGCAGGTGGACTTCGATCGGGTGCGGTCCTGTAACAAGATGAAGCTGTTCGTCTCCGCCACCAACGTGGAAACGGGAGTCGTGAAGGTTTTCGAGCGGAAAGAGCTGACCCCCGAAGCGGTAATGGCTTCCGCCTGTCTGCCGTTTATTTTCCAGGCCGTCGAGGTCGACGGTGTGCCCTACTGGGACGGCGGGTACATGGGAAACCCGGTGCTGTTTCCTTTTTTCCGGCACTGCACCTCGGATGACGTGGTGGTGGTTCAGATCAATCCCATCGTGCGTGAAGGCACGCCCAAGACGGCGCGGGAAATCATGAACCGCGTCAACGAGATTACCTTCAATAGCAGCCTGCTGCGCGAGTTCCGCGCCATCGATTTCGTCGACCGGCTGCTGGAGGAAGGACGCATCGATAAGGACAAATACAAGCACGTCCTGGTGCACCGCATCGATGCCGACGAGGAGATCACGCCCCTCGGTGCGTCCAGCAAGCTGAACGCTGAGTGGCCTTTCCTGTCGCACCTGTTTGATGTGGGGCAAAGTGCCGCGAAAAAATGGCTGAACGAAAATTACGACCACCTGGGCAAGCGATCGACGATCAATATTCGCGAGCTTATTGATGGCGGAGTTCGTGCACGCGCTGCAACGCCCTCTGATCCCATCGAGAACGCGCTTTAATTAGGGAAACAAATGCTCGAGCTTCGCCCCGACTGCGAGTGCTGCGGCATGGATCTGCCGCCGGATTCCACTGAGGCGATGATCTGCTCCTTCGAGTGCACCTTCTGCCGCGACTGCGTCGAGACCAAGTTATTCAACGTCTGCCCCAACTGTGGCGGCGGCTTCGAGCCAAGACCCGTGCGTCCCTCCCGGGAGCACCGCAAAGGCGCTTTCCTCGGCAAGCGTCCGGCGTCTACAGAACGCAAGCACCGCGCCATCGAACTCGATGAGCACGCCGAGTTCGCGCGCGGGCTGAAAGATACCCCGCCCCATCTGCGCTGACGTCGGCCGGGCGCTGAATCGGCGCTTTAGTAACGCATGTCAGGCCGATCGGTCCGCGGACGCGGCGGTTTGAGTAGCGTTAAAAAGGTCTCGCTTTTTCTGGGTCGGGCAGGATGGTGGTGCGCTTCAGCAGTCGCTGGTAGCGGCTGTCGAACGGATCCCGCCGGTGCATGGTGCAGACGTTGTCCCAGAGCAGCGTGTCCCCCTCACGCCAGGTGTGGGTGTAGACAAACTCCGGGCGCGTGCACCATTCGAACAGCTCGGCCAGAAGCGCATCGCTTTCTTTTTCAGCTAATCCGACGATTTGCGTCGTCATCCCGGGGCAGATGTAAAGCGCCTTGCGCCCGGTGTAGGGGTGTGTCCGCACCATCGGATGGATGACGTCAGGCGTCTTTTTCTTCTGCTCCTTGCTGGTCGGCTCGCTGTACATGCGGTTGAAGGCCTCGTAGGACTGCACCGCCCGGCGACCCGCTATCCGCTGCTTGGTTTCATCGGGAAGCGCTTCGTAAGCGGCGTGCATGTCGGCAAAGTAAGTGTTGCCACCCACAGGCGGGATTTTCACCGAGTAAAGCAGCGAACCGACGGCTGGACGTTCCAGATAGATCTGATCGTAGTGCCAGCCGACCTCGTGGTCGGCCAGAATTCCAAGCGGCTTTCCCGATTGTCTGACGTTAGAGACCAGCAGCACCTCCGGATGCTCCCTGGAAAGATATTCCCTGCGCACGTGGATCTCCAGCGGTCCTAACTGCCGGCTGAAATTGACCAGGTGCGCTTCTTCGAGCTTCTGGTCGCGGAACAAGAGCAGCTTGTGCGTGCGCCAAAGGGTGCGAACGGCGTCGATTGCTTCTTCGCTTTGCTCTTCCGCCAGTTCGATCCCTGACAGCTCGGCGCCGAAGGTACGGGTGAGCGGCCGCCTTAAGACTTCTTCTGCGTAAATTTCCATTTGCTTCTAACGCCTGTTTTTAGTTCAGGAACGGCACCGCCATGCCTTTTTCCACCGCGGGCCGCTTGGATATCAGATCGAACCAGCGCTTAACGTTGGGGAACTCGTTCAAATCCACCTGGTGACGAGGATACCGTGCGACCCAGGGATAGGTTGCGATATCGGCCACGGTGTAATCGTCGCCGGCGAAATAGGTCGCCTCGCCAAAGCGCTGATTCATCACTTTGTAGAGGCGCTTGGTCTCGTCGTGGTAGCGCTTTTTGCCGTAGGGCACGTCCTGCTTGGGCTGGAACAGAAAATGATGCGCCTGACCGAACATGGGGCCGACGCCCCCCATCTGCCACATGAGCCACTGCATGGTGATGGCGCGCTTGCGGCCCTTGTCCGGAAGCAGATCCGTGTTGCCGGTCTTCTCCGCCAGGTAGATAAGAATCGCGCCGGACTCGAACAGGGCCAGCGGCTCGCCGTCCGGTCCTTCCGGATCGATGATGGCCGGAATGCGATTGTTGGGCGAGATGGCGAGAAACTCTTCGCCGTGCTGTTCTCGCTTGCTCAAGTCGATGCGGTGCACGTTGTAAGGCAGCGAAAGCTCTTCCAGCATGATGGAGACTTTGCGCCCGTTAGGCGTGGCCCAGGTATAGAGTTCGATAGGTTTCAATGCCGGGTTTCCTTATCTTTGAAGTTGCGTCGGCGTCTGCGGTCGCATCTGTTCATTAATCAAACTACCGCGGGTCGTCATTGCCCGATGAGCCAGCGTGTAATCGGGCCAACGTCAGGCGGCGCGGGAAAGCACCCGTCCCGGGCGCGCGTCCGTGTTGCGGCCGTGCTGCCATACCGCCTGGCCGTTCACCATCACCAGCTCGATGCCGGGCGAGGTCACCTTGGGCGACTCGAAGGTCGCCGCATCAATCACCGCTTCGGGGTCGAAGAGTACCAGGTCGGCATAGGCGCCTTCACGCAAGCTCCCGCGATCTCTAAGCCCGAACACGGCGGCCGGCACCGAGGTCATTTTTCTTACCGCCTGTTCCAGCGGAAACAGCTTCTCGTCCCGGGCATAGTGGCCAAGCACCCTCGGGAAAGTGCCCCATAAACGGGGATGCGGGTGCGCATCGTGGGGCAGGCCGTCGGAGCCGATCATCGAGTCCTCGAAGGCGAGCACCCTTCTTAAATCCGCTTCGTCCATCTGGTAGTAAATGGCCCCGGCCGGCTGCAGCTTCTCCGCCGCTTTTTCCACGCTCGAGCCCCACTCCCGGCGAATATCCTCGAACAGGCGCCCGGCGCACTCGGGATGGGGCTCGGACCAGGTGATCAACACCTTCTCCGCGCCGCCCACCCATTCGGCCAGCAGCACCGTGGAGCTCGCGGTGTAGGGATAGACGTCCAGATTCACCTGCTGGCGTTTTCGCGCCTCGGCAATCAGCGGCAGGGTTTTCTTCGTTAATCCGAAATTTTCTTTGCCAGAGCACTTGTGGTGCGAGATCACCACGGGGATGTTTGCGCGCTCGCCGATCTCCAGGGTCTCGCGCACCGAGTCCACCACGCCGTCGCGCTCGTTGCGCATGTGGGTGGCATAAATGCCGCCGTGCTTCGCCACGCACGCGGCAAGCTCCACCACCTCGTCGGTGGGCGCATTCAACGCGGGGGGATAAGCCAGCCCCGTGCTCATGCCGATACAGCCGGCATTGAGGGCTTCCTCTAGGCGTTGCGTCATTAAATCGATCTCTTTCGCGCTCGCCGGCCGGTCCAGGCGATCCATGACGCCGGCGCGCAGCGTGGAGTGGCCGCAGAGCATGGCCATATTTAGCGCCGGCGGGCTGCTGCGCACCTCGTCCACGTATTCACGCATCGAGGAAAAGCGGAACCAGTTCCGATCGCCCAGCAGATTTAGAGGCGGGGGCGGATCGCGATCGGTGAGCGGCGCAAGGCTGACACCACAATTGCCGCTGACCACGGTGGTTACGCCCTGACTCACCTTGGGCGTCATCTGCGGCCCGGACAGCACCGCGCGGTCGTCGTGGGTGTGGGCATCGATGAATCCCGGGGCCGCCACCCGGCCCGATGCGTCGATGCGTGACGATGCCTTGGCATTCGACAGATCGCCGACGGCGGCAACCCGATCTCCTTTTATCCCGATATCGGCGCTGAAGTGTTTCCCGCCGCTGCCGTCGACGACGGTGGCGCCGGTAATCAGCGTATCAAAGCTCTCATCTTTGGAATTCATTAGTAAGCTGTCACAGATTCAGATCAAACCGGATTCGCTTTGAGCCATTCGATGACCTCGTCAGCGCTCTTATCCGGCGGAAACACGGGATAAAAGACCTTTTCGATCTTGCCGTCACGGAGAACCAGCGTCGTTCTGTTGATCAACGTCATCCCGTCCACTTCGAACGTGGGAAGCTTCAGCGCTCGGGAAAATCTAAGCTCCGCATCGCTCAACACCTGGAACGGCAGGTGCAGGCGGTCCGCCATTTCCTTCTGATACTCGGTGCTCTGCGTGCTCAGACCGAGCACATTGGCACCCAAAGCTGCGAGTTCAGCGTGATGGTCGCGAAACCCGCAGCTTTGGGGCGTGCAGCCCCGCGCGCCCGGGATCTCATTCCATCCTGTCGGCAGCTCCTGATCCGGTCGGCCGGTGCGCGGATAGATGTAGACCACGACGCGGCCTTTGGTCTTGGAGAGGTCCACCCGCTCGCCGCTGGTGGACTGAAGAACCACGGACGGAAGAGTCATGCCAGTCAAGTGATCACAGGCGCCGTCATCCTCAGGAGCAGGCAGGTCTTCGGGCAGCTCGTAGACGTTATCGCTTCGGGCCATGGGGAAAACTCGCGGAATTGGGAGGCGGATTTGCTTGTTCCGATATTGTCGCAACTGTCCACCAGGCTCAAGAGCCCCGACTACAGCCTGCCGGCGCAGGCCGATACACTAGCGAAAGCGCCCCTATCGTTCTTACGCCCATCCGGAGATGCTTCATGGATTTCTCGCTTACCGAAGAACAGCAAGCGCTCAAGGAAACCGCCCGGCGTTTCGCTCAGGAAGAACTCAGTTCCGTTGCGGAGGAAATCGAATCAACGGGCGAGCCGGTGTCGCCGGAGCTGCGCGGACGACTGGCATCCATGGGATTTCTCGGCATCAACGTGAGCGAAGACTACGGCGGCCTCGGGCTCGGCAATCTGGAAGCGCTGATAGTCCTGGAAGAATTCGCCAAGGTCTCCTCCGCGGTGGCCTTCCCGGTATTCGAGTCCAGCGTCGGCCCGGTGCGCGCCATCGAGCACTTCGCCAACGACGGGCTTAAACAACGCGTGGTGCCGGCGGTGTGCCGGGGCGAGATCGTCGTCGCCGTGTCCATGTCCGAGCCCGAGGCCGGCACCGCGCTCACCGATCTGCGCACCCGCGCGGAGATTAAAAGTGACCGCATCGTCATCAACGGCGCCAAGCGCTGGTGCTCCGGCGGCGGTCATTCCGACGGCTACGTGGTCTATTGCCGCATGTCAGACGATCCTGGGGCAAAGGCCATCGGCGCGGTTTACGTGGAAAAGGAGACACCGGGGGTGAGCTTCGGCGAGAACGAGCAGCTCATGGGTTTTCGCGGCATTCCCTCCGCCGACATCTTCTTCGACGACGCAGAGGTGCCGGCGGGAAATCTGATCGTGCCCGCAGGCGGATTCCGCAAGCTGATGGAAGCCTTCGACCTGGAGCGCTGCGGCAATGCCACCATGGCGCTCGCCCAGGCCGCGGGGGCGCTTGAGGATGTGGTCGAATACGTGCAGGAGCGAAAGCAGTTCGGCAAACCCATAGTCGACTTTCAGGCCGTGCAGCTCAAGCTTGCTGAAATGGCCATGCGTGTTGACGCGGCGAGGCTGCTTATTCACCGTGCCGCCACAAGCGCGGAAAAAGGATTGCCCAGCGTTTACGAGTCCAGCGTCGCCAAGTGCTTCGCTAACGAAATGTCCCGCGAGGTGACCGGCGCCGCGGTGCAGCTCATGGGCGGCTACGGCTACTCAAAGGCCTATCCCATGGAGCGGCGTATGCGCGACGCCTGGGGCTGGGGCATCGCCGGTGGCACTATTGACATTCAGAAAGTGAATATCGCGTCTGCAATGGTAGGAAGACGGTTTGATCAGCGAAGATAAGGCACATGCGTCGGCCGCGATTCTGAGAAAGGGAGAATAATGATGGGGCTTTATCGAAGCATGTTGTTCGCGCCGGGGAATCACTCCCGCAAGGTCGAAAAATCTTTGACTCTCGATGCCGACGTGGTGATTCTGGATCTGGAGGATGCGGTGGCCGTGTCGGAGAAGCCGGCGACACGTCCGCTGGTGGTGGAAGCGCTGCAAAAGCCGCGATCGTGTCTCGGTTACGTTCGCGTCAACGCTTTCGACACGCCCTTTTGCTACGGCGATCTTCAGGTCGTGGTGCAAAAGGGCGTAGACGGCATCATGCTTCCCAAGGTGGAGTCCGCGTCACAGCTTCAGTGTATCGACTGGATGATGACGCAGCTTGAGCGCGAGCGGGAGATCGAGGAGGGTTCAATCGATCTGCTGCCGATAATCGAAACCGGAAAAGGCGTCTCGGCGTTGAAATCCATTTCTGCTGCTTCGCCGCGTGTGACAAGACTGTCCTTTGGCGCCGGTGATTACAGCCTGGATATGAACATGCGCTGGACAATGGGTGAGCGGGAAATGGATCACGCCCGCGCCTCGGTTGCGGTCGAGTCCCGCGCGGCGGGGCTGGAGCCGCCGCTGGACACGGTGTTCATTCATCTGGGCGAGATCGACGCGCTCAGGGCGTCCACCGAGCTCGCCCGGGATATGGGCTATCAGGGCAAGCTCTGCATTCATCCCGAGCAGGTGCCGGTGGTGAACGAGGTGTTTACGCCGCCCGACGACGAGATCGCCAAGGCCAAGCGCTACGTCGAGGCGTTCGAGGCCGCCGTGGCGAGCGGCTCTGCCTCCATCCAGGTGGACGGCTACTTCATCGACTATCCAATCGTGGAGAAGGCGCGGCGGATCTTGGCCATCGCCGCGG
>JBFIYQ010000094.1:0-8684 GCA_041605275.1 Gammaproteobacteria bacterium | reverse complement strand
GGAAGCCGCCGCACAGATGGCGGCGAACAAAGACATCGACACGCTGCCCGCCTCCGGCGTATGGACGCCGGTGCTGATGCCGGTGGACGAAAACTACGACATCGACGTGGCGCGGTTTCTCGAGCACGCCAAGCTGATGCTTAATTGCGGTTGCCACGGCCTCGCTATTTTTGGCACCACCAGCGAGGCGAACTCGTTCTCCGTGGACGAGCGCAAGGCGCTGGTCGAGGCGGCCTTCGAGGGTGGCATTGCTCCTGACCGGGTGATGGTGGGCACCGGCTGCTGCGCGCTGACCGATTCGGTGGAGCTCACACGCCACGCCGTTTCCCTCGGCTGCAAGAAAGTGTTGGTGTTGCCTCCATTTTATTACAAGAACATTAGCGACGCCGGGTTATTCCGAAGCTACGCCGCGCTCATCGAGCGAAGCGGTGATCCGGAGCTCAAAATATTTCTGTATCACTTTCCGCAGCTTTCCGGCGTTCCGATCACCTACGGACTCATCGAGATGCTGCTCAAAGAGTTCTCCGGCGTGGTCGCCGGACTCAAGGACAGTTCCGGCGACTGGAACAACACCGCCGAGCTGTTGCGACGTTTTCCCGGCTTTGCCGTTTTCCCCGGTTCCGAAACCTATATGCTGCAGGGACTTCGCGCCGGCGGCGCCGGATGCATCACCGCCACCGCCAACGCCAATGCGCACGCCATTCGCAGCGTTTATGACGCCTGGCAAAAGGATGACGGCGAGACCGACGCGTTGAACGAGCGGATAGTCGCGGTTCGAACGGCCATCGCCAAGTATCCCCTGGTTCCGGCGCTCAAGTTTCTCGCCTCCGGATTCCGCCAGGATCCGTCGTGGCGGCGCGTTCGTCCTCCGATGCTGCCGCTCTCCCACGCCGAGGGCGCGGATCTTCTGAAGCGTCTCGAGGACGCAGGCTTTAACGGACCCTGACAGTCACTTCCTCGGGCTAGTTAAAAGTAATTCGTGACAAGTAATACGTTACAAGTAAGACGTTTCAGGCTCGTAGCATTGCGCGACTCGGCGACCACTACGCCAACAATGCCGACCAGTTGTTTCATGTCACATGTCACCTACGCCGATTAACGTTTATCCACCTTATAGCCCCGGTCCTTGAGCCTCGCGGCGAGACCGCCCTCCCCGACCATGTGGGCGGCGCCGACGACGACGAAGCTGGTGCCGCCGGCTTTCAGAAGCGAGTCGATCTTTTTCGCCATCTCCGCGTTGCGGTTTTCAATCAGGCGCGCGTAGAGGCCCGATGCGTCGGGATCGCTGCGCCAGGTGGCGTTGATCTCCGCGTCCAGCGCGTTCGCGTCTCCCCGCCTCCAGGCCGAGACGATGTTCTCGAAGGTGCCCGATTCCGCGTCGAGGTCCCGGATGGTGGCCTCCAGAAAACGCTCCTGCTCCGCGGCCGACAGATCGGCCAGCAGCCCCATCTGGTATTCGAATCCTTCCAGCTCCACCACCGGAATCCGCCCTTTTGCCTGGGACAGAAAATACTTGTCGACGCCCAGCTGTTCCTGAAAACCCTTGCGGCCCAGGGCCATGGCGGTGAGGGTGAAGGCGGCGAGCCAGGGCCGCTGGATGGCCAGCAGCTCCAGCGGCACTCCATACTGCTGGGCGCGCCGGCGAAGCGCCGTCCACACCTCCGGCGAAACGTGATCGGCGAGCGTGGTGCCGTCCACGTAGGCGCCTTCGGTGCTGATCCATTGCATCATCGCCGCCGGGTCCATGGCGGTGAGGTCGATTTCCACCACCAGCCGATCGGCGCTTTCGAACGCGGTGTTAACCGGCGCGCTCAGGGGATACATCTCGGAAGTGCCGAAGTGCAGCGATCCAAACAGGTAGGCGGTGCCGGCGGGTCCGGTCACTTTCCAGAACGGCCCCTCGCTGGCGGCGACCGGTGACGCTCCCAGGAGCAGCATCAGCGGCAGCGCGAGCACCGCGGCACTTCGAGACCAGCGGCGAATATCGATGAGTTGCATGGTTTTTCGGCTTAGGGAGCTCACGGTAGTTAGTCCTCGCTCGGTAAGAAAGGTGCCCCGCGGAGGCGGCTCGCCCGCCCCGGTGGCCCTCTAACAGGGTTGAAACGACTAAAGTAACAGTAGCCCGTTTTCGCCGGAGTCCCACATTGCGCGCCGTTCCAATCCGTCAGAGCCTGCTCAGGAATCTGGTCCTGATCATCGTGCTGATGGTGGGCGGCATCTCCGTAGTGACCGTCTACGGCACCCGGCAGCTGGTCTCCACGCTGTCGCGATCGGTAATCGAAAGCACCCTGGATTCGACCGAGGCGCGCATTCAGGGCTTTTTCGATCCGCTGCCGGCGGCCCTGCTTTCTGCCAAAGGCTGGGCGGAGCACGGCGTGCTGGATGATCTGAGCCCGACCAAGCTGTATCGGGTATTCAATCCGCTGATTGCGCAATATCCGCAAATCGCCTCGGTGCGCGTCGCCGACGAGCGCGGCCGCGAGTACTTGCTTGCCCGGCGCGGCGCCGGCTTTGCCGTGCGCGAGACCCGGGCCGACATGCAGACACCGCAGCTGCGCTGGATTCATTACCAGCACAACGAAAGGTCGATTGATCGCTGGCAGGAATCCGGATACGACCCGCGACAGCGGTCCTGGTACACGGCCGCGCTCACCAACGGCGACAACGGCAAAACCTACTGGTCGCTGCCGTACCGGCTGCCGGGCGATATTCCGGGAATTACCGCCTCCGTCGCCGCCAAAATCGGAGCGAGCATACGCGTCATCGCTTTCGATATTCAGCTGAAGAGCGTTTCCGCTTTCATTCAGACCATGTGGGTCAGCGACGGCGGTGGCGCCATGCTTCTTACCGGGGACGGCCGGATCATCGGCGCGCCGGCAAACATTCTTCGTCTCAAGACGCCGAAGCAGGAAAGCGTCCTGCTGCGTCGTCCGGCGGAGGTGGGGTGGGTGCTGGCCGAGGACGCGGTGGCCGCGCTTAGCGGGATAGGTCCGGTGACGTCACCGGTGCGCTTCAAAAGCGGAAAGCGTCCCTACTGGGGCCAGGCCCGCGTGTTTCCGCTGTCCCCTGAGGTTGCCCTGTTCGTCGCCGTGGTGGTGCCGGAAGCGGACCTGCTGGGTCCGCTGCCTAATCTGTCCGCTTACGTGATGATGGTCATCGTCCTGGTGCTTCTGGTGGCAATCCTGCAGGCCGTCGCCATGGCCCGTCGATTCGGCCGGCCGATCGAAGCGCTGGTCAAAGAAAGCGACCGAATCAGTCGCGGCGAGCTCGAAATTCAGGGCCAGATCAAGACCAGCGTCTCCGAGGTGCAGAAACTCGCCGAGGCTCACGACCGGATGCGCAACGGCCTTCAGTCGCTGATGCGGCTGGAGCGGGATCTCGCCATCGCGCGAAAGATTCAGCAGCACACCTTTCCAGACCGGTTGCCGATATTGCCGGGGTTCGATATCGACGCTTTCAGCGAGCCGGCGGAGCAGACCGGGGGCGATACCTACGACGTTATTGCGCGCTCACCCAGAGGGCTTCCGGCCCGGGACGACGAGGACGTGATGAGCGCGGTGCTGTTGCTCGCCGACGTTACCGGACACGGAATCGGCCCAGCGCTCTCCGCGGTTCAGGTGCGGGCAATGCTGCGCATGGCGGTGCTCATCGACGCGGATCTGACCATGATCGCCCGGCACCTCAACGCCCAGCTGACCTCCGATCTCTTTGGCGGCCGGTTTATCACCGCGTGGCTCGGGGAGCTTGACGCGAGCAAAGGCACGCTGACTTACTTCAGCGCCGGCCAGGCGCCGCTCATTCATTACCACGCGAAGGAAGACCGGTTCGAGTTTCTCGAGGCGGACGCGCCGCCATTCGGCATCGACGAGGACCTGCAAATCGACGCGGGCCCGCCGCTCGTTCTCGAGCCCGGGGACATATTTGCCGTGTTTTCCGACGGCGTGTTCGAATCCCACGGCGCCGGGGACGAGCGATTCGGAGAGGATCGCGTCCTGGCCATTATCAGAAAGCACAGAGGCGAATCCTGTGGAAGAATTCTTCTCGAAGTCAGAAAGGCCCTGGCCGACTTCGGCGCCGGCGCGCAGGCCGACGACGACCGCACCGCCGTGCTGGTCAAGAGAAGCGTATGAGCGACGAAGCGGAAAAAGAAACGCTGCGCTGCTGGGTGTACAAAGGCGCTCGTCGAGGTGAGACGTATCTCTATCTCGCCGAGGAAAACGGCTTCGATGCCGCACCCAAAGCGCTGATAGAAAAGATGGGGGAACTGGTGCTGGTGATGGAGCTCGAGCTCTTTCCCGGCCGGAAGCTCGCCCGCGCCAACGCCGCCGAGGTAATGAGGTCGCTGAAACGCAAGGGTTACTACCTTCAGCTTCCCCCAGCCGACATGCCCGGCCGACATCGCCTACAGTAATTCAAACGAACTTAAGTAGAATTCGCTCAGAGTCCGCCGCAGCCGATTTCTTGCAAAGATGATCCCGACAACGACTTCATCGCTGGCGCGTTATTTCGAGAACTCCCCGTCCCGGATTTTCTCGGCCAACGAGACCATCGTCGCGGCGGGGGAAGAATCCAACTCGCTTTTCTATATCCTGAAGGGCACTGTTACCGTGGTAATGGAGGACGATGACGGCCATGAGATCGTCCTCGCGTACCTGAACCAAGGCGAGTTCTTCGGGGAAATAGGCATGTTCGACGAGCGGGCTCAGCGCAGCGCCTGGGTCAGGGCAAAAACGGAAACCGAAATCGCCGAGCTCGGCTATGATGCGCTCCGGGAGCTGTTCAGCAGCTCGACCGACACCATCTTCGCCATGATGCGCCAATTGTCCCTGCGGGTCCGGGATACCAGCCGCAAGGTGGTCGACCTGGCGTTCAAGGACACCGCCGGCCGTATCGCCGGCGCCCTGCTCGACCTCAGCGAGCAACCGGACGCGGTGCGTACCGAAGACGGTGTTGAAATCGAGATTACCCGTCAGGAGCTTGGGCGTATCGTCGGATGCACAAGGGAGATGGCGAGCCGGGTGCTGAGAAGCCTCGAGGACCAGCACCTGGTCACGGTGCTCGGCAAAAAGATACTGGTCCGGGAACGCCGGCGACTGAACGCTTCCACCCTCGCCCGCGGCTGAATGGCCGCCCGGAAGCGCGCGCTACACGCTTTCAACAAACTCGGTTCGCTTCGCGGCGCGATAGGTACCGGCGCAACTTTTTTGCCCGGCGGGGGTCTCTTATCACGGTGTCGATGAGATCCGTGCATTTTGCTGAAATGATCAAATTTTCGCCCTCAATCAAGTCACTTCGGCTCGCATGGCTGCTGATGCTCTTCGTGGCGCTTCCCGCAAGCGCTCTGTTTTCCGCCCCCAAGTCGGATCTGTGGGAGCGCTGGACGGCACACGACGATAACGCCATCGCCACCATCGATCATGCCGCCTGGACCGAATTCTTAAGCGCTTACCTGGAAACCCACCCTGACGGGGTCAACCGCGTGCGTTACGCGGCGGTGACAAGCGCCGACCGCGAGCGGCTCGAAGACTACGTTGACTCGCTCACCGCCACCGCGATCAGCAATTACAGTCGTGTGGAACAGCGCGCTTACTGGATCAATATTTACAATGCGCTCACGGTCAAGCTAGTGCTGGATCATTATCCCGTAGCCAGCATTCGGGACATCGACATCTCTCCGGGACTGTTCAGCATCGGCCCCTGGGATAAAAAGCTGGTCACAGTGGAGAGGGAGGCGCTGAGCCTGAACGACATCGAGCATCGTATCCTGCGGCCGATCTGGAATGACCCCCGCATTCACTACGCGGTGAACTGCGCCTCCATCGGCTGCCCCAACCTGATGCCGATAGCTTTTACCGCCGAGAATTCCGAAATGCTGCTGGAGCGAGGCGCGCGAGAATACGTCAATCATCCCCGCGGCGTGGAGATCGTCAACGGCAAACCCATCGCCTCGAAGATCTACGACTGGTTCAAGCCCGACTTCGGCGACTCGGATCGGGAGGTGCTGGCGCACTTGAGCCGCTACGCCGAGCCCTCACTGCAGAAACAGTTGAGCGGGTTTACGCGTGTGGGCGGCTATCGCTACGACTGGGCGCTGAACGAAGCTGCGGAAAAATAAGGCCGAAGGCTGGAGGCTTGACGCTTACGGCTTGCGGCTTGAGGCCGGAAACTTCAGTCCTGTAGGGCGTAATAGCGAAGCGTATTGCGCCAAACACCTTGCTAGTTCGCTCGTACGACCCCGCGAAAGCACAGACGTCTCCGCGCGCACCAGAACAATTAATGAAGTTTTTGTTTACTGGATTCCCGCTTCCGCGGGAATGACGCTGACGGCACGTAGAGCGCAACAGCAAAGCGTATTGCGCCGCGTCCCAACACACGCACAACATCCCGTAGGGGGGCAACAGCGAAGCGTATTGCGCCAGCAAACTGGCAAAAATTTAATCGTTCTCGCCGCCGGCTGAGGTCCACGGCTCGCGGTCAAAGAGCCGCCGCACCATCGGCTCGAAGGTTTCTACCGGCAGGGTGTCGTAATCGGGGTCGAAGGACTCCTGATCCCAGCGCTCGCAAAACCGCGCGCAGGCTTCGTAGTAGGGGTGACCGGCGTAACGATCCCGCGCGTTGCGATCCAGATCCAGGTGGTGCCAGAAGTAATAGCCCTGAAACACGGGATGATGCGCCACCACCCAGTAATTCTCTCGGCTGACGTAGGGTTTCAAGATTTCCGCCGCCAGCGCGCCGTGGTTCTCCGGCGCCAGGGTGTCACCGATGTCGTGCAGCAGCGCACAGACTACGGTTTCCTCTTCGGCGCCGTCGCGCAGGGCGCGGGTCGCGGTCTGCAGAGAATGATCGTAGCGATCGACCTGATAGCCGAAGGTGGGGCCTTTGAGCCGGTCGAGCAGCGAGAGCACGTTGTCGGCCAGCTCGCCTTCGGCCGGCGCCCACTGCTGTTCGAGAATCCGGAACTCCTCGCGGGTGCCGTCCGCCATGCGGGTGAAAGAAACAGTTTTCATTGCGTGACGCGTGATGCGTGATGCGTGATGCGTGATGCGTGATGCGTGATGCGACGAGGATATTTGGCCTATGCACACTGTCAAGGCGCCTGATCTAAGGAATCGCGAGCTTTCGCTCGCTCCTACAGCGGGCTTCGCTCAACCTCGCATCACGCGTTACCCGTCACGCGTCACCCTTAGACGTCCTGATACACCTCGCCGCCCTTCTGCTTGAACTCCTCGGCTTTCTCCTGCATACCGGTTTCCAGCGCCACCTCGACGTTGTCGATACCGTGGGTTGCGGCGTAGTCGCGCACGTCCTGGGTGATCTTCATGGAGCAGAACTTCGGCCCGCACATGGAGCAGAAGTGGGCGACCTTGTGGCCCTCTTTCGGCAGGGTCTGGTCGTGGAAGTCCCGCGCGGTGTCCGGGTCCAGAGCCAGGTTGAACTGATCTTCCCAGCGGAACTCGAAGCGCGCCTTCGACAACGCGTTGTCCCGTAGCTGAGCCGATGGATGACCTTTGGCGATGTCTGCCGCGTGGGCGGCGATCTTGTAGGTGACGATGCCGGTCTTCACGTCGTCGCGATCCGGCAGGCCCAGGTGCTCCTTGGGCGTAACGTAACAAAGCATGGCAGTGCCGAACCAGCCTATCATGGCGGCGCCGATGCCCGAGGTGATGTGGTCGTACCCGGGCGCGATGTCGGTGACCAGCGGACCCAGGGTATAGAACGGCGCCTCGTAACAATCGGCGAGCTCCTTGTCGACGTTCTCTTTCACCATGTGCATGGGGATGTGCCCCGGACCCTCGATCATCACCTGGACGTCATGCTTCCAGGCGATCTGGGTCAGCTCGCCCAGGGTTTTCAGCTCCGCGAACTGGGCCTCGTCGTTGGCGTCGGCCAGCGATCCGGGCCGAAGTCCGTCGCCCAGGGAGAAGGCCACGTCGTAGGCCTTCATGATCTCGCAGATCTCCTCGAAGTTTTCGTAGAGAAAGCTTTCCCTGTGATGGGTCAAACACCACTTGGCCATGATGGAACCGCCGCGGGAAACAATCCCGGTAACCCGGTTTGCGGTCAGCGGCACATAGGGCAGACGCACGCCGGCGTGGATGGTGAAGTAATCCACACCCTGCTCCGCCTGCTCGATGAGGGTGTCGCGGAAAAGCTCCCAGGTGAGATCCTCCGCCCCGCCGTCGACCTTCTCCAGCGCCTGGTAGATGGGCACCGTGCCGATGGGCACCGGGCTGTTGCGGATGATCCACTCGCGGGTCTCGTGGATGTGCTTGCCGGTGGAGAGATCCATGACCGTGTCGGCGCCCCATCGGGTCGCCCAGGTCATCTTTTCAACTTCTTCCTCGATGCTGGAGGTCACCGCCGAGTTGCCGATATTGGCGTTCACCTTCACCAGGAAATTCCGCCCGATGATCATGGGCTCGGATTCCGGATGATTGATATTGGAGGGGATGATGGCTCGACCCGCAGCCACTTCGTCACGAACGAACTCCGGAGTGATCGTCTCCGGCAGATTGGCGCCGAATCCGATGCCCGGATGACGGCGTCTTCGCTCTTCTTCCCGGTAAGCGTCCAGCTTCATGTTCTCGCGGATGGCGATGAATTCCATCTCGGGTGTGACAATTCCGCGGCGCGCATAGTGCATCTGAGTCACGTTGGCGCCCGGTTTTGCCCGTCTCGGCGGC
>JBFIYQ010000093.1:0-8695 GCA_041605275.1 Gammaproteobacteria bacterium | reverse complement strand
GGCTTACCCGGGGTGCTGCCGGTGCTCAACGCCGAGGCGGTGCGCATGGCGGTCAAGTTCGGAATCGCCATCAATGCCAAAGTCTCGCCGCGATCGGTGTTCGCGAGAAAAAACTACTTTTATCCGGATCTTCCCAAGGGCTATCAGATCAGTCAGTACGAGCTGCCCATCGTTGAACGGGGTGAAGTGGTCATCCAGCTCGAAGGCGGCGAGGAAAAGCGTATTCAGATCACCCGCGCGCATCTGGAGGAGGACGCAGGCAAGTCCGTTCACGACGCGTTTCCCGACGCCACCGGCATCGATCTGAATCGCGCCGGAACGCCGCTGCTCGAAATTGTCTCGGAACCGGACATGCGAAGCGCGGCGGAGGCGATTGCCTACATGCGCAAGATCCACTCCATCGTGCGCTACCTGGAAATATGCGACGGCAACATGCAGGAAGGATCGTTCCGCTGCGACACCAACGTTTCGGTGCGAAGAAAGGGTGAGACCACCCTCGGCACCCGCACCGAGCTCAAGAACTTGAACTCTTTCCGATTCGTCGAACGCGCCATCGAATATGAAATCGAGCGCCAGATCGAGCTGCTGGAAAACGGCAGCTCGGTGATCCAGGAGACCCGTCTATACGATTCCGACAGCGGCGAAACCCGCTCCATGCGGGGCAAGGAGGAGGCCAACGATTACCGTTATTTCCCGGACCCCGACCTGCTCCCGGTGGAAGTCCCGAGCGCGCTGCTGGAAGAAATCAAGGTGTCCATGCCCGAGCTCCCGGATCAGAAGCGGCAGCGTTTCTCCGAGGCGTTCGGACTCAACGCCTACGATGCGTCTATTCTTACCGCGAGCCGCGAGCTGGCCGATTATTTCGAGCGCGTGGTCGAGATCTCAGGAGCGAGTCCAAAGCTTTGCGCCAACTGGATCAGCGGTGAGCTCGCCGGCGCGCTCAATAAGGCCGGGCTGGAAATCACCCGGAGCCCGGTGACGCCGGAGCTGCTCGGCGGGATGCTCAAACGCGTCGCCGACGAAACACTTTCGGGAAAACTCGCCAAGCAGGTGTTCGACGCCATGTGGAGCGGGGAAGGAGAGGCCGACGCCATCATCGAAGCAAAGGGACTGAAACAGGTCACCGACGCGGGCGCCATCGAAGCGCTGGTGGATGCGGCCATTGCGGATAACCCGGAGCAGCTGACGCAGTACCGCGCAGGCAAGCACAAAGTGCTGGGATTCTTCGTCGGCCAGGTGATGAAGGCGTCCCAGGGCAAAGCCAACCCGGCGCAGGTGAACGAGATGTTGAAGAAGAAGTTATCTGAGTAGAGAGCAGATGGTGCCTGGAATATGGGGGGCTAAACGTTATCGCCTCACCTCAACCTCTTCCCATCTTCCATCCACCAAAGAGCAACATCGGCGGCGGCCGATCAATCCACCGACACCGCATCCCCCACCCGAAGCCCCAGCAGTTCCGCCGCGCTCCCCTGATTGACCGCAATCTCGGCGAGACCCACAGCGTTACGAAACCACAAGGCCGCACCCCTATCCACCTCGCCAAAAGTACGGGCGAATTTCAAGCGGTGTCCGGAAGCGATGAGCCGCGAGTCATCAGTGAGGCTCCCGCTCCGGATACCGGTCAAGGCGTTGCCGAAGGCGTCCAGGTAAATCACTTCTAGAAGGTCGTCGGGGACCTGGTCCGGCCGTCCGGGATAAGCGTCGAGGCGGGTGGCGGCAACCTGCTCACCGCGGGCGAGGGCGGCCGCCACCGGCGCGAATAGATCGCGCCCGTGGAAACTCTCGCTTATGACCTCGGGCCGCCAGTCGATACGCCAGGCCTCCACCGAGCGCGCGCGCTTGACCAGTACGTCGAATAGGCCGTTGTCGGGCCCCACGTACCAGCGCTCGTCGATTCGGAGGTACAGCGGATCCCGCGCCGTCCCCACTCCGGGATCGACAACGCACAAGAATACGCTTTCCTTGGGGAAGGGTTCGACCAGCGCGGAAAGCAGATAGGACGATGGCCGGGGCAAAAAGGCGGGCGCGTCGCACATCAGCTCCACCACCGTTGTCCCGGGGGCAAGCGCTTCGAGCACGCCGCGCATCTGACCGACGTACGGGCCGCGGGCGCCGAAATCGGTGAACAGAACAATCACCCGGCCAGGCGCTCACCGTCGCGGCGAAAAAAAACCCCGCTTAAGTCGCGCGGGGTTTCTCTTTCATGCATCATGGTTGACGCGAGGTTCAGGACTTGCTCTCCTCGGCCTCCGGCTCAGCCGCCTGCTCGGGGCGGTCCACCAGCTCCACGTAGGCCATGGGCGCGCGGTCACCGGGACGGTAGCCGCATTTGAGAATGCGCATATAGCCGCCGGGGCGATCTTTGTATCTCGGCCCCAGCTCATTGAACAGCTTGGTCACCGACTGTCGGTCTCTCAGACGCGCGAAGGCTATCCGGCGCTTGGCCACGGAGTCCTGCTTAGCCATGGTGATTAACGGCTCGACTACCCTTCGGAGCTCCTTGGCCTTGGGCACCGTGGTCTTGATGAACTCATGGCGCACCAGGGACGCGGACATGTTCATGAACATGGCCCGCCTGTGGCTGCTGGTCCGGTTCAGATGCCGACCGCTTTTACGATGTCTCATGAGGCTGATCCCGCTGTTGATCCGTAGGCGTGTTCGCTATGCGCTCAGGCTTCCTTGCGCTGGCCGTGCAGTCCGGGCGGCGGCCAGTTTTCCAGCCGCATGCCCAGAGAAAGTCCGCGGGAAGCGAGCACGTCCTTGATCTCGGTGAGCGATTTCTTGCCGAGATTCGGCGTTTTCAGCAGCTCCACCTCGGTGCGCTGAATGAGGTCGCCGACGTAATAAATGCTCTCCGCCTTGAGGCAGTTCGCCGAGCGCACCGTGAGCTCCAGGTCGTCCACCGGGCGGAGCAGTATGGGATCGATTTCCGCTTCCTGGGCCGACGGCGCCTCGGCCTCTTTGCCGCTCAGGTCGACGAACACGGCCAGCTGGTCGCGGAGCAAATCCGCCGCGTGCCGTACCGCCTCCTCCGGATCCAGGGTGCCGTTGGTTTCGATCTCCACCAGCAGCTTGTCCAGGTTGGTCTGCTGCTCCACGCGGGCGCTCTCGACCACGTAGGCTACCCGGCGCACGGGGCTGAAAGACGCGTCCAGCAGCAGCTTTCCGATTTGCCGGTCGCCCTCTTCCTCGTCGATCCGCGCTGCGGCGGGCTGGTAGCCGCGCCCTACCTCAACCTTCATCGTCATGTTTAGCTCGCCCTCCTTAGTGAGGTGGGCGATGACGTGGTCGGGGTTGACCACCTCCACATCGTGGTCGAGGGTGATGTCGCTGGCCGTAACCACGCCCGGACCCTTCTTGTTCAGGGTGAGCGTGGACTCCTGCTTCGCGTGCATGCGTATGGCGAGACCTTTGAGGTTGAGCAGAATTTCGGTGACGTCTTCCTGCACACCCTCGATGGTAGTGTATTCGTGAAGCACGCCGTCGATTTCCACCTCGGTAATCGCGCAGCCGGGCATGGAAGACAGCAGCACGCGCCGGAGCGCGTTGCCGAGGGTATGACCGAAACCGCGATCCAGCGGCTCGATGGTGATCTTGGCGGTATTGCTGCCCAGCTGCCGGACATCGACCAGCCGGGGCTTCAAAAGCTGTGTAGCGGACGCCTGCATGGCATTCCTCTCCTGAATATGTATGTGCTACTTCGAGTAAAGCTCGACCACGAGCTGCTCGTTTATGTCGGGCGGCAGATCTTCCCGGTCAGGAACGGTCTTGAACACGCCCTCCATTTTCCCGGAATCCACCTCCACCCACTCGGGGAATCCGATCTGCTCGGCAATGGTGAGCGCATCCTGAATGCGCGCCTGCTTCTTGGCTTTTTCACGCACCGTGACCACGTCATTGGCCTTGACCTGGTATGACGGAACATTCACGCAGCGGCCGTTGACGGAAATGGCCCGGTGGCTCACAAGCTGTCTTGACTCCGCGCGGGTCGCACCGAATCCCATTCGGTAGACCACGTTATCGAGGCGGCACTCGAGCAGCTTCAGCAGGTTCTCGCCGGTGGCGCCCTTTTTTTGCGCCGCACGCTTGTAGTAATTGCGGAACTGGCGCTCGAGAATGCCGTAAATTCGTCGCAGCTTCTGTTTTTCCCGCAGCTGCAGCGCGTAGTCCGACATCCGGCGCTGGCGCCGCGCGCCGTGCTGACCGGGTGGGGTGTCCAGCTTGCACTTCGAGTCCAGCGCCCGGGCACGGCTTTTGAGCATGAGATCCGTGCCTTCGCGCCGGCTCAGCCGGCATTTGGGACCTGTATATCTGGCCATAGTTCAGTAATTCCGTTAAACGCGACGTTTCTTCGGCGGACGGCAGCCATTGTGAGGAATGGGCGTGACGTCCGTGATGGTCGTAATCTTGAACCCGGCGTTGTTGAGCGCGCGCACCGCGGACTCGCGCCCCGGGCCCGGCCCTTTCACGCGCACCTCCAGGTTCTTGAGGCCGTACTCCTGCGCGGCTTCGCCCACCTTGCTGGCCGCAACCTGGGCGGCGAAGGGCGTGCTCTTTCGCGAGCCCTTGAAGCCGCTGGCGCCTGCGGTTCCCCACGCCAGGGCGTTGCCCTGCCGGTCGGTGATGGTGATCACGGTGTTGTTGAATGACGCGTGAATATGCGCCACCCCGTCGGTCACCGTGCGCTTGACCTTCTTTTTAGGTCTGGCCTTCGCTTTTGCCATGTTTCAGTCGTCCACTATTAGCGTTTGATCATCCGCCGCGGACCCTTTCGGGTGCGCGCGTTGGTGTTGGTGCGCTGGCCGCGAACGGGCAGTCCCCGCCGGTGCCGGATGCCCCGGTAGGTGCCCAGATCCATCAGGCGCTTGATGTTCATGGATATTTCCCGGCGCAGGTCGCCCTCGATGGAATACTTCTGAATCTCGGCGCGGATTTTATCCAGCTCTTCCTCGGTCAGGTCCTTGATCTGGACGCTGGGTTTGATTCCAACGCTTTCGCAGATCTGACGCGCGGTGGTTCGGCCGATGCCGTAAATCGACGTCAGCGAGACCCACGCGTGTTTCCGATCCGGTACGTTTACGCCCGCGATACGAGCCATATCATTCAACCTCTAGCATGTTCGATAAAATTCCGGCGCCGATTGCACTGCTTCTGCCAGACGTTCAGCCCTGCTTTTGCTTGTGGCGCGCGTTCTTGCAAATGATCCGGACGGTCCCGCGGCGACGGATGATTTTGCAGTGCCGGCAGATTTTCTTGACCGATGCGCGAACTTTCATTTCGGAATCCTCTTTGCTGCGCGCCCTTACCTGGGCACGCCGGCGCGGCCATAACCCTTGAGATTGGCCTTCTTCAAAAGCCCCTCGTACTGATGCGACATCATGTGCGCCTGTACCTGTGCCATGAAATCCATGGTCACGATAACGATAATCAGCAGCGACGTCCCGCCGAAGTAGAACGGCACATTCCACTGCAATATCAGAAATTCCGGAAGCAGGCATACGGCGGTGATGTAAGCGGCGCCCCAAAGTGTCAGCCGGGTCATGACCGTATCGATGTAGCGGGCGGTCTGGTCACCCGGCCGGATTCCGGGGATGAAGGCGCCCGACTTTTTCAGATTCTCCGCCGTGTCCTTGGGGTCAAACACCAGCGCGGTATAAAAAAAGCAGAAAAAGATAATCGCGCCGGCGTAGAACATGACGTACAGCGGCTGACCCGGCGAAAGCGTTGTGGACAGATCCCTCAGCCAGGTCATGCCCTCGGCGGCGCCGAACCAGCCGCCTAAGGTGGCCGGAAACAGGATGATGCTGGAGGCGAAGATCGGCGGAATGACGCCGGCCATGTTGAGCTTCAAGGGCAGGTGACTGCTCTGGCCGGCGTACATGCGCCGGCCCACCTGGCGCTTGGCGTAGTTGACCGTGATGCGCCGCTGGCCGCGTTCGACGAAGACCACGAAGCCGGTGACCGCCAGTGCCAGCACCAGAATCAGCATCACCAGCAGCACGTGTAGCTCACCGGTGCGGGCCAGCTCCAGTGTGCCGCCGACGGCGGACGGCAGTCCGGCGACGATGCCGGCGAAAATGATGATGGAGATGCCGTTACCGATACCGCGCTCGCTGATCTGCTCACCCAGCCACATCAAAAACACCGTACCGGTCACCAGGGTGGAGACCGCGGTGATGCGAAATCCCCAGCCCGGATCGATGACGATGGGCAGACCGCCGGCGCGCTGGGCTTCCAGCGCAATGGCTACGCCCAGGGCCTGGAAAGTGGCGAGAAAAACGGTGCCGTAACGAGTGTAGCGGGTGATCTTCCGTCGCCCCGCCTCGCCTTCCTTGCGCAGCTCCTTGAGCCTCGGCTCCACGTGACTCAAGAGCTGCATGATAATCGCGGCGGAAATGTACGGCATGATGCCGATGGCGAAGATGGAAAACCGCTCAAGCGCTCCGCCTGAGAACATGTTGAACATGTCCAGGATGGTGCCGCGCTGCTGCTCGAACAGAATTTCCAGGGTCACCGGATCGATGCCGGGCACCGGGATAAAGGTGCCGACGCGAAAAACCAGCAGCGCGCCGAGCACGAACAGCAGGCGCTGCTTGAGCTCCACTGAGGGTCCACCCGACGGCGTTGCTGCTGCGTTTTTTGCTTTCTTCGCCATGGCGGTCAGCTTTGGACCTTACCGCCGGCCGCCTCGATGGCGGCGCGGGCGCCCCGGGTCACTGTGACGTCTTTGACTACGATGGCGCGCTCGAGTTTGCCTCCGGCGATGATTTTTACCCGCTCCGCTCGCCGGGCCACCAGCTTCGCCGCCTTGAGCATCTGCAGATCCACCGTGTCCTCGTTTAGCAGCGCCAGCTTGTCCACCTTGAGCTCGGCGCTGAAACGCCCTTTCCGGGAGGTGAAACCGAACTTGGGCAGGCGACGGTGGAGCGGCATCTGACCGCCCTCGAAGCCGCGCGCCGAGCCCCCGCCGGCGCGGGATTTCTGACCCTTGTGGCCGCGTCCGCCGGTCTTTCCATCGCCCGACGCGGCGCCGCGCCCGACGCGTTTGGGCTTGCGTTTGGATCCGGGCGCGGGATGGAGATCGTTGAAGCGCACGTCTACTGGCCCTCCACTTCGAGCATGTAGCGAATCCTGTTGATCATCCCGCGGGTGGACGGTGTGTCCTCGACCTCGACGGTCTGATGTCGGCGCCGCAGGCCGAGGCCCATGGCGCAGGCCTGGTGGGCGGCCAGCCTCCCGTGCACGCTTTTGATCAGCGTGACCCGCACGCGCTTAGCCGACGCAGGAGCGGCGGCGCGCTTTGGGGCGGGTTTCTCCGCGGACGACGCCGGCTCGGCGACCGCCGAGGCGGTTTTCCTGGCCGTCTTTGCCGGCGCTTTTTCAGCCGATGCCTTTTTCGCAGGCGTTTTCTTTCCCGGAGCCTTTTTCGCCGGCGACTTCTTGGCGGCCGCCTTCTTGGCCGGCGCCTTCTTCGCCGTCTTGGCCTTGGTCTTCTTCTTTACAGCCATGAGCTCAGCCCCTGATTTCGTCCAGGGTTTTGCCGCGCTTGCCGGCGATCACGTCCGGGTCCGCCATCTGACTCAATCCCTTGATGGTGGCTCGAACCACGTTCACAGGGTTCGGGGATCCGATGCACTTGGCCAGCACGTCGCGCACACCCAGCACCTCGAACACCGCGCGCATGGGACCGCCGGCGATGATTCCGGTGCCCTGGGATGCGGGCTGCATGTAGACCTTGGCCGCGCCGTGGCGGGCGGTGATGGCGTAATGCAGGGTGTCGTCCTTGAGCGGCACCCGGACCATATTCTTGCGCGCGCTTTCCATCGCCTTCTGGATCGCGGCCGGTACCTCGCGGGCTTTTCCCTTGCCCATGCCGACCCGTCCCTTGCCGTCGCCCACGACGGTGAGCGCGGTGAAGCCGAACTGGCGTCCGCCTTTGACCACCTTGGCCACGCGGTTGATGTTGACGAGCTTCTCCAGAAGTTCGTCGTCGCCGCCTGATTGCTGAAAGTTCGCCATAAAGTTCTTTCCGTAAAGACCGCCGCCTCGACGACGCGTCGATTAAAACTTTAGTCCGACTTCCCGGGCGCTGTCGGCCAGCGCCTTGATGCGTCCGTGATACTTGTACCCGGATCGGTCAAAGGCCACCTGCTCGATACCGGCGGACTTCGCCCGCTCTGCGATCAGCCGCCCAACCACCTTGGCCGCCGAGATGTTTCCCCCGTAGGCGAGCTCTTTTTTCGCCTCCCGTTCCAGGGTAGAGGCGCTGACCAGTACCCGCGCGCCGTCCGGTTCGGTGATTTGCGCGTAGATGTGCCTGGGCGTGCGGTGTACGCACAGCCTGCGTTGGCGCTGATCCCGGATCTTGATCCGGGTTCGCTTCGCCCTTCTTTGCCGCGCATTCTTCTTGCTCATGAGCTTACCTACTTCTTCTTCGCTTCCTTTCGCACGACGTTCTCATCCGAGTAACGCACGCCTTTACCCTTGTAAGGCTCCGGAGGTCTGAACGCTCGGATCTTTGCCGCCACCTGGCCCACCAGCTGCTTATCGAAGCCGCGCACCACGATTTCCGTCTGACTCGGCGCTTCGATCTGGATCCCTTCCGGCACCGAAAATTCGATTGGATGCGAGTACCCCAGCGTCAGATTCAGAGACTTGCCCTGCATCTGTGCGCGGTAGCCCACGCCGACCAGGT
>JBFIYQ010000092.1:0-8700 GCA_041605275.1 Gammaproteobacteria bacterium | reverse complement strand
GGTCACGTTTTCGGCAGGGTCACGCCCCGCTGCCGCATGTACTTGCCTCCCCGGTCGGCGTAGGAAGTTTCGCAGACTTCATCGGATTCCAAAAAGATCACCTGCGCAACGCCCTCATTGGCGTAGATCCTGGCCGGCAACGGGGTGGTGTTGGAGAACTCGAGGGTGACGTGACCTTCCCATTCGGGTTCCAGCGGCGTCACGTTGACAATGATGCCGCAGCGCGCGTAGGTCGACTTGCCCAAACAGATGGTCAGCACGTTTCGTGGAATGCGGAAATACTCCACGGTGCGCGCCAGGGCGAAAGAGTTGGGCGGAATGATGCACACTTCCGATTTGAGATCCACGAAGCTGTTGCTGTCGAAATTCTTGGGATCGACCACCGCGGAGTTGATGTTGGTAAAAATCTTGAATTCGTCCGCGCAGCGAATGTCGTAGCCGTAGCTTGAGGTCCCGAACGAAATTACCCGCCGACCGTCGATTTCGCGGATCTGGTCTGATTCAAAGGGCTCTATGAGGCCGCATTCGGCGACCATGCGCCGGATCCACTTGTCGGATTTGATGGACATGAGGAGGAAGTCTTCCTTGAGAGTAAGTCGGTTCGTTAGTTACGCCAGGTAGGCCCGGTTTGCGGTCGGGTAGATGGTAGACGGTAGACGGTAGACGGGGCCGAGCCAAAAAAGCACCCATTCCTCCCCGTATTCTTTCTACCGTCTAACATTTTCAAACTCTCACTGTATGACAATCTTCGGGAACGCCTGGCTGTAATCCTTGGCCTGTAGCGACAACTTCGCCGCGACGCGCCGGGCGATTTCGCGATAGCTGCGGCCGATCTGGCCGTCGGGATCCTTGACCACCGTCGGCTGGCCGCCGTCGGTGTCTTCCCGAATTTCGAGCGCCAGGGGCAGCGCGCCCAGAAAATCCACGTTGTACTGCTGCGCCATTCGGGCGCCGCCTCCCTCGCCGAAGATATGCTCCTCATGTCCGCACTGGCTGCACACGTGGGTGCTCATGTTTTCAACGATACCGAGCACCGGTACCTGAACCTTCTCGAACATTTTCAGGCCCTTTCTCGCATCGAGCAGGGCAATGTCCTGGGGCGTGGTGACGATGACGGCTCCGCTCACCGGGACTTTCTGCGCCAGCGTGAGCTGGGTGTCTCCGGTGCCGGGCGGCAGGTCGATGATGAGATAGTCGAGATCCCGCCAGTTGGTGTCCTTGAGCAGCTGCTCCAGCGCCTGGGTCACCATCGGGCCGCGCCAGATCATCGGCGTCTCCTCGTCGATGAGAAAGCCGATGGACATGGCCTGCACGCCATAGCTCACCATCGGCTCCAGCGATTTACCGTCCTTGGAGTCTGGCTGCCCGCTGATGCCGAGCATACGCGGCTGGCTGGGACCGTAGATGTCCGCGTCCAGCACGCCGACTTTAGCGCCCTCTGCACAGAGGGCGAGCGCCAGGTTGACCGCCACCGTGGACTTGCCGACGCCTCCCTTACCGGAGGCCACGGCGATGATGTTCTTTACGTTCTTCAGATGCTCGACGCCCTTTTGCACCGCGTGGGAGGCTATCTTGATGTCCACCTTGACCGAGACGTCGGCGTCGTCGCTCAGCCCTTTCAGCAGCCGGGTCAGGTCGCTCTTAAGCTGAGATTCGTAACCCCTGCAGGGAAATCCGAGAACAACGTTCACCGCGATCCTGGATCCCTCGACCTCCACCGACTTGAGACACTTGGTAGAGACGAGGTCCGCCTTGAGATACGGCTCGACGTAATTCTTCAGCGCTGTTTCGACCTGGGATCGAGACAACTCTGACATGGGAACTCTCCCTTACTGGCTTGAACGAGGGCGGGATCTTATCGCAGATCAAGGGGCAGGTTGCACGCGCCGTCGATGCCCTCGCCGACGGCCGCAAAGCCGCTAAAAACGGGCTTCGACGGGCCAGGCCCCGTGTTAGTATTAGCAGCCGTTTTGCCCGGGTTTATGTCCGTCGAGGCGGACACATGTCGACGAAATCCAGAAAAATTCTCGTTACCAGCGCTCTGCCCTACGCCAACGGTCCTATTCATATCGGTCACCTCGTGGAGTACATCCAGACCGATATCTGGGTTCGATATCAGCGCAGCCGAGGCCACCTCTGTTATTACGTTTGCGCCGACGATGCTCACGGCACACCGATCATGCTCAAGGCGCAGGAGGAAAAAATTTCGCCGGAGCAGCTGATCGAGCGCATAGGCAGGGAGCACCGGCGGGATTTCGAAGACTTCTCCATAAGCTTCGACAACTACCACACCACGCATTCGGAGGAGAACCGGTTTTACTCAAACTATATATATGAGCAGCTGAAGAACGGCGGGCACATCGTCACCCGGACCATCCGCCAGGCCTTCGATCCGCAAGAGCAGATGTTTTTGCCGGACCGGTTCATCCGCGGCACCTGCCCCCGGTGCAAATCCCCGGACCAGTTCGGCGACAGCTGTGAGGTCTGCGGGAGCACTTACAGCCCTTCAGAGCTCATCGACCCGGTCTCGGTGATTTCCGGAGCGACCCCGGTGGAGCGCGAATCCGAGCATTATTTCGTCCAGCTCGGTAACTTCGAAGACTTTTTGCGGGACTGGGTGTCCGGACGCGACCGGGGCGCAAACGGGAGCGAGCGGGTTCAGCCGGGCATCGCCAACAAGCTCGAAGAATGGTTCAAAGCGGGGCTAAGAGACTGGGACATTTCCAGGGACGCTCCGTATTTTGGTTTCGAGATCCCGGACAGGCCCGGAAAGTTCTTCTACGTCTGGCTGGATGCGCCCATCGGTTACATGGCGAGCTTCAAGAATTTCTGTGACCGTACCGGCGGACTCGACTTCGATTCATACTGGAAGCCGGGCGGCGACACCGAGGTCTACCACTTCATCGGCAAGGACATCGCCTACTTTCATACGCTTTTCTGGCCGGCGATGCTGCACGGCTCAGGATTTCGCACACCGGACGCGGTCTACTGCCATGGATTTCTCACGGTCAACGGTCAGAAGATGTCCAAACGCCGCGGCACCTTCATCATGGCGCGGACGTATCTCGAGCATCTCAATCCAGAGCATCTTCGCTATTACTTTGCCTGCAAGCTCGGCGACGGCATCGACGATCTGGATTTGAGCGTGGATGATTTCGTCAAGCGGGTGAACTCTGATTTGGTCGGTAAGGTCGTGAATATCGCCGCACGCTGCGCCGGATTCATCAGCAAGAAATTCGATGGACGGCTCGCGGAGCGTGTTGCCGAACCGGAGCTATACGCGGAAGTGGCCGGCGCGGCTGAACGCATCGGCGCCAGCTACGACGCCCGGGAGTTCGGCAAGGCGGTTCGCGAGATTATGGCGCTCGCCGACCGCGCGAATCAGTACATCGACGAGCGTAAGCCCTGGGTGATGGCGAAGTCCGCGAAAACCTCGGGAGAAGTTCAGAACGTGTGCACCATGGGGCTCAACCTGTTTCGGCTGCTCATGATCTATCTCGCGCCGATCCTACCGCGAACGGCAGAGAAGGCCGAAAAATTTCTGGATTGCGGATCCCTGCTCTGGGGCGACGTCGATCGGCCGCTGCTCGATCGCCGCGTCAATGCCTACGAGCCGCTGCTTACCCGGATTGACCTCGACAAGGTGACCGCCATGATCGAAGCATCAAAGGAAACCGCGCAGGCGTCCGCGTCGGCCGCCAGCGAAAGCCAACAAAGTCAAGCGCCGACCATCGACATCGCGCAGTTCGAAAAGATTGACCTTCGGGTGGCGCGGATCGAAGCGGCATCCGAGGTGGACGGCGCCGAAAAGCTGCTCAGGCTCGATCTGGATCTCGGGGGCGCGCGGCGCACCGTCTTCGCCGGTATCAAGGCCGCCTACGATCCTTCGAACCTTGTGGGAAGGCTTACCGTCGTGGTGGCCAACCTGAAGCCACGCAAGATGCGATTCGGAACATCCGAGGGCATGGTGCTATGCGCCGGCCCCGGTGGTAAGGACCTGTGGCTATTGAGTCCGGACAGCGGTGCCGAGCCGGGAATGAAGATAAGATAAGTAACACGTAACACGTAACATGTAACATGTAAGAATCTACGAGCTGCTTGTTACATGTTACGTGTTACATGTTACTTGTCACGAGTCACTTTCCAGTGTGGCTAGAATTCCATTCCAGACCAAGTCGCTGAGCAAACAGGTGAATCAACGCCTCGTTAACCGCATTGACGCTCTGCTGCCGCAGACCCAGTGCACCCGCTGCGGATACCCGAACTGCCGGGCTTACGCCCGGGCCGTCGCCGAAGAGCAGTGCGAGATCAACCGCTGTCCGCCGGGAGGGGCGAGCACCATCGAGCGGCTGGCGGCGCTGATCGGACGCAGCCCGCTGCCTCTGGATCCGGAATGCGGCCGGGAGGAACCTAGAGGCGTGGCGGTGGTGGACGAATCCTGGTGCATCGGTTGCCGGCTGTGCATAGAGGCGTGCCCGGTGGATGCCATCGTCGGCGCGCCCAAGCGTATGCACACCGTGATCGAAGCCGAATGCACCGGCTGCGAATTGTGCCTCCCGCCCTGTCCGGTGGACTGCATCCGCATGCTGCCCGCCCGCTCCGGCCCCCGGTCGGCGGCGGCCTGGCTCGAGACCCGCGCTTTCAAGGCGCAACAGCGCTATGAATTCAGGAATCGTCGGCTCGCCGGCGAAGCGCGACGCCAACCCCGTCGAGGACGCCGGGGAAAAGCACCGCCGCTTTCCCAGCGCAAAGCGGAAATCGATGCCGCGGTCGCCCGGGTTCGGAATCGCCGTGCCGCGCGCTGGCTGGATCGGTCCGGCTGACCGCGTCCGGCAGGCGGACATCTGCGTGAACCGGGCCAAGCGTTTGAAAGTGTTTCAGCGCTTCAGTGAGCGCGAACCAAATCCCGTCACCGAGCTGGAATACTCCACTCCGTTCGAGCTTCTGGTTGCGGTGGTGCTCTCCGCCCAGGCCACCGACGTCAGCGTCAACAAGGCGACGCGGGAGCTGTTTTCAAAGGCCAATACGCCGGAAAAGATCCTTTCCCTGGGAGTAGCGGGCCTCAAGCGTTACATCAAGACCATCGGGCTATTCAATTCCAAGGCGAAAAATCTCATCGCCACCTGCCGCATCCTGGTGCAGCAGCACGGCGGCGAAGTGCCGCGCGACCGGGAGGCCCTGGAGGCCCTGCCCGGGGTCGGGCGCAAGACCGCCAACGTCATCCTCAATACCGCTTTCGGTCTCCCGACCATTGCCGTCGATACCCACATTTTTCGGGTATCGAATCGCACCGGGCTGGCGCCGGGAAAAAACGTGCGTGAGGTGGAGGACAAGTTGCTGCAGGTGGTCCCGGACGAATATAAAAAGAACGCCCACCACTGGCTGATTCTTCACGGGCGCTACACCTGCACCGCGCGGCGGCCGGCCTGCGGCGCCTGCCTCATCTCGGATCTTTGCGAGTATCCGCAAAAGACCGCGGCCTGAGTCGCAAGCGCAAGCGGCACCGTATTGCCTATATTTTTCTCGTAAGCGGAATGATTAATGTCGCCCGCGCCGCATGCTGACGGCCGGCGTTGCACGGGTAATGCGCCAAAGGAATAGAAAACATTGGGCGTCATTAAACACCTAATCCGAAAGCAAGGCGTGCGGGTCCTGATCGGCCTCTGCGTCCTGGTGCTGTTCGCCGCGCAGACCATCGGCGTGACCCGGTGGGACTTCATGGCGCGGCTGGAAAATTTCGCCTACGACAAACGCCTGTTGCTGACCATGCCGCGCACCGCGGACGATCGCATCGTCATTGTCGATATCGATGAAAAAAGTCTCGCCCGGGAGGGGCGGTGGCCCTGGAGCAGAAAGACCGTGGCCAGGCTCATGGATCAGCTGTTCGAAACCTACGGGGTTTACGTGGTGGGCTTAGACGTCGTTTTCGCCGAGCCGGAAGAGAGCACCGCGCTTCGGCTGATCCAGCTGCTGCAGCAAAGCGAGCTCAACGACGAGCCGAAGTTCCAATCGCAGCTTCCGTCGCTCAGGGAGGTCTTTGACCACGATCGCATGTTCGCCCGCAGCCTCGAGGGAAGAAACGTGGTGCTGGGGCTGTTTTTCGGGGACGCGGACGCCTCCGGTGAGATTCCCCGTGCCGGCGTGCTGCCGCCGCCGCTGTTTCCCCTGGACGAGTTTGCCGCGCGTGATGTCCCCTTCGTTCGCTCTCCCGGCTACGCCGGCAATCTGGCCAGGTTTCAGCAGAGCGCCAGCGCGGCGGGTCACCACATGTACCAGCCGGACAGCGATGGCGTGGTCCGCCGGGTGCCGATGCTTCATCTTCACCGTGGCGGTCTCTACGAGGCCCTCTCGCTCGCGGTCACCCGGGTGGCGCTGAAGGTGGACCAGCTGGAATACGGGCCGCCCGCGGAAGCGGGCGCCTCGGGCTACTCCAGCCTGGAATGGCTCTCCGTGGGCGGCGTCCGTGTTCCGGTGGACGAGCGGGCCCAGGCCCTGGTGCCGTACCGCGGGCGCCGCGGCAGCTTTCCGTACGTTTCCGCCACCGATGTGTTGAACGGCTCCGCCGACCCCGAGACCCTCAGGGGGCGCATCGTGCTCATCGGCGCCACGGCGGAGGGCCTGCTCGACCTCAGGGCCACCCCGGTAGGGCCGAAGTTCCCCGGGGTCGAGGTCCACGCCAATCTGATCAGCGGCATCCTCGACGACAGCATCAAGCACAATCCCGCCTACGCTATCGCCGCCGAGTTTGTGCTGCTGTTGGTTTCCGGCGTAATCATGGCCATGCTGTTGCCGCTACTGAGCCCCCTTTGGGCGTCCGCCACCACGCTTGCGCTGCTCGCAGGAATCCTCGGGGTCAATCTGGCCGCGTGGCAGTACGCCAATCTCGCCTTTCCGGTCTCTGCCGGTCTGCTCGCTATTCTGGTGTTGTTTCTGTTCAACATGTCGTGGGGATTCTTTATCGAGTCCAGGGGCAAGCGACAGCTTGCAAACCGCTTCGGGCAGTACGTTCCTCCGGAGCTCGTGGACGAAATGAGTAAGAACCCCGAAGCCTTCAGCATGGACACGCGAAGTCAAAATCTCACCGTCCTGTTCTCGGACGTGCGCGACTTCACCACAATCTCCGAGCGGTTGACGCCTTCCGAGCTGTCGCAGCTGATGAACGAATATCTCTCGCCGATGACGAAGATCATTTACGACCACCGCGGCACCATCGACAAATACATGGGTGACGCGATCATGGCCTTCTGGGGCGCGCCCGTAGTGGACCCGGAGCATGCCCGGCACGGACTTCAAGCCGCCGTGGCCATGAGCACGAAGATGCGCGAGCTGAGAGCTGAATTCGGAAAACGGGGCTGGCCCGAGATCCGTATCGGGATCGGACTGAACACGGGTCAGATGAACGTCGGAAACATGGGCTCGCGGTACCGCGTTGCCTACACGGTGATGGGCGACGCGGTCAACATTGGTTCCCGGCTGGAAGGTTTGACCAAAGGGTACGGGGTGGAAATCATCGTCAGCGAAGCCACGCGGAACGCCGTCCCCGAGTACGCCTATCTCGAGCTTGACCGGGTCCGGGTCAAGGGAAAAGACGAACCGGTGACCATCTACGAGCCCGTTGGGCTGCTGAAGGAGTGCGATCAGGCTACCCGCCAACGGCTGAAGACATTTTCCGATATTCTTCGATCATACCGGGCCCGAATGTGGGATGACGCCGAAACGAGACTCAGGCAGCTGGCCGAGCTCGAGCCGAATTGTCGACTGTGTTCACTCTATCTCAGCCGTATCACGGCATACCGCGCTTCGCCGCCGGAGGCCGGCTGGGACGGAGTATTCGTCCACAGCACAAAATGAGGACCGTGCGCCGCGCTTGTCGAACGCTCACTTACCAGTATTCGCGAGGGTGACGAAGACAATAAGAAAACGCGCCGCGAAATGCGGCGCGTCGTCATTTACTCTGAGGAGAGAATGCCGCCAGGCGTTACGCGCCGGCGACGAAAAATTCCATTTTCACTCCGGCGAGCTCGATCACGTCGTGATCCTTGAGTGAGCGGGCCTGTCCGCCGATGGACTCGCCGTTCACCACCGGATGTTTCCCTTCCACGTGGGTAATGTAGTAACCCTGCGGGCGACGGGTTATGACGGCCACCTGAACGCCGGGCCTGCCGAGAGTGACCAGAGCTTTTTTCAGCTCTAGCTCCTTGCCCGCGCCGGGGCCGCTCAAAACCTGAATCTTGCCCATGGGCAAGCTGGTTTCCCCTTTGGTGGGCGACGGACCCACGTCCTTGGTCTCCATACCCGGTGCGTGCTCCGCGGCCTTCGCCTCGGCCGCCGCGTGGCCGGCCATACCCGGGCGAATGATCATGGTCTTCTCGAAGTCGTCCTCGTCGCTGGCGTCGTCATTGACGTATTTGAGCTCGTGCTTGCCGATGGTGATCACGTCACCGTTCTTGAGCGCGTGCTTTTTGACCAGCTTACCGTTGACGTAAGTGCCGTTGGTGCTCTCCAGGTCTTCGAGAAAGGAATCGCTGAGAATGGTGATGATCGCGGCGTGCTGTCCGCTGACCGCGAGGTTATCTACCTGGATGTCATTTTCGGGCCGACGCCCGAGGACAATCCGCTCCTTATCCAGGGGATACTCGCCGAGAATGGAATTGTTAAGACTGAGAATCAGTTTCGCAGGCATGTCAGGTCTACCCGGTG
>JBFIYQ010000091.1:0-8712 GCA_041605275.1 Gammaproteobacteria bacterium | reverse complement strand
GGCGGTATCGCGGGCACCCAGGCGCTCACGGTGGTTATTCGCGGCATGGCTCTCGGGCAGGTCGGCTGGAGCAATCTTCGCTGGCTGATGTTCAAGGAACTGATGGTAGGCGTCCTGAACAGCCTGGGCTGGGCGCTGGTGGTGGGTGGAATTGCGATGATGTGGTTCGGCAATGGGGTGCTCGGCATCATCGTGGGGGCCGCCCTGATCATTAATCTGGTCGCCGCCGCAATCACCGGTGCGGGTCTTCCGCTTGTTTTGCGCCGACTTTCCATTGACCCGGCGCTCGCCGGCGGAGTCATTCTCACCACCGTGACCGACGTAGTGGGATTCATATCCTTTCTCGGCCTCGGCACGATCTTTCTGCTGGCTTGACGTTGGAACGCGGCGTGGAGCAGCAGACCCGGGCCTATCTGTTCGCCGCGGCCACGATTTTTTTCTGGTCGACGGTTGCGTCCGCCTTCAAGCTCACTTTGGGTTACATCAGCTCTGAAGAGCTTCTTTTTTATTCCACCGTTTTCTCGCTTGCGATACTCGGAACCATAGTCGCAGTAAGCGGTCGTTTTTCTCAGATCCGACAATGGCCGGCTAGAGAATTTTTGCGCTCGGCATTACTCGGATTTCTCAACCCGTTTCTCTACTACCTGGTCGTTTTGAAGGCTTATTCATTGTTGCCGGCGCAGGAGGCGCTGACGCTGAATTTCATCTGGCCCATCGTTCTGGTGTTGTTCTCCATTGTCATTCTCCGCCAGAGAATAACGATTAAAACCATGCTTGCCATGCTTATCAGTTTTTCGGGCGCCCTGGTTATCTCGACGCGCGGAGACGTGCTGGGGTTCCGGGTTACCCATCCGGTGGGCGCGGGCCTTGCCTTGGGAAGCAGCCTGGTATGGGCGCTCTACTGGGTGTACGGAACCAAAGACACCAGGGACGCGGTCTCACGATTGTGCGTGAATTTTGTCTTCGGGTTTGCCTTTGTAGCGCTTTACATGATTCTTTTTTCAACGCCCCGTCTGGTCGGCCCCGAAGGCCTGATTGGCAGTCTCTACGTCGGCGCTTTCGAGATGGGGATCACCTATGTCGTCTGGTTATATGCCCTCAGGTTGTCTCGCACCACCGCGCAGGTGAGCAATCTGATATATCTAACGCCTTTTCTTTCTCTGGTTGTTGTGCATTTCGTCGTCGGCGAGGACATTTTTATAAGCACGGTTGTGGGGCTCGTGCTCATCGTCAGCGGCATACTGCTGCAGCACTACGGCAGCAGACGGCCGAAGCTCACTGAGAATTAGGGAAGGGATCCAAGATCGAAACCAGGCAACAGAGACAATCGTGTCCCCGTCTACCGCCTATGGGATGTCTTCACCAGCTCAGAATAAGCCACATGGGAATGAGAAAATCCGGCCCGTAGGCGCTTTTACGGGTCTCGAGATCTCCATCGCCGTCGGTATCCACCAGGTAATAGGCGGGCGCATTTTCCGGTTCCACCTTGATCGCCCGCAGCCGGCCATTGACGCGGTACTCGGTGACGGTTTCCCGCCCGCGCCGGATAATGGTCACGTCGGGTTCCAGGGTCTCTCCGCTTTGCACGCGCTCCGGGATCGGCGGCGGGTCCGGAACGGGCTCCAAGTCGGACGGCTGGGACTGGGCGCCGACATCAGGGATCAAAACCGCGCTCATGAAGAGGACGACGACAATGGAACTCTTGGTCACGTGGCCCCCGGGTCCGGCAGCTCGCGCGGCTCGGCCTCAAGGTGCTGATGAAGGTCGCACATAAGAAGGCTAAAGCTCGAGGAGGATTTCCCGTTCCTCGGGCGAGGGCTCGAAACCGCGATTTTCATAGTGGGAAAAGATCGCTTCCACGACGTCATCGGCTTTGTCGACTACGGTCATCAGCGACATGTCTTCCGGGTCAATCGTGCCTTCGGCGACGAGCGCCTGCTTGAACCAGTTCAGGAGGCCATTCCAGAAGGCGGCGTTGACGAGGATGATGGGAATTTTGCGGGTCTTTCCCGTCTGCACCAGGGTCAGAATCTCCGCCAGCTCGTCCAGAGTCCCGAATCCTCCCGGCAGCACGACGTAAGCCGAGGCGTGCTTGACGAACATGACTTTGCGGGCGAAGAAGTGGCGGAAATTGAGCGAAAGATCCTGGTAAGGGTTGGAGGCCTCCTCGTGGGGAAGCATGATGTTCAGCCCGATGCTCAACGACTTGCCGGCGAAGGCGCCCTTGTTGGCGGCCGCCATTATGCCGGGTCCTCCACCGCTGACCACGGAAAAGCCGGCGTCCGAAAGCTTGCGCGCGACATCCTCGGCAAACTTGTACCACTCATGGTCAGGAGGCGTTCTCGCCGAGCCGAATATGCTCACCGAAGGTCTGATTCCGGCCAGGCGTTCAAATCCCTCGACGAATTCCGCCATAATTCGGAAAACCTTCCACGACTCACGCGTCAGGGTTTCCTTGTCCACCGGACTCAAGGGCGGTCGCTTGAGCTGATTGATGGGGTCGGCCATTGCTGTCAGTCTCTCCTGCCGGACGGTCTTCATTCTGATTGCTTCATACTTCACATTAGGCGCTCATAAGCCAAAAGATCAATGCCTCGCTCATCCGAAAAGCTGCTACTTGTAGACGGTTCCTCGTACCTCTACCGGGCGTTTCACGCCATGCCTTCGCTGAACAATTCGAAGGGAGAGCAAACCGGTGCCGTCTACGGCATGACCAACATGCTCAGGCGCTTATTACGCGAGTATAAAGATCATCACATGGCCGTCATATTCGACGCTCCGGGCAAAACCTTTCGCGACGATCTCTATCCCGAGTACAAGGCGAATCGCCCGCCGATGCCGGAGGAGCTGGTGGCTCAGATCGAGCCGATTCATGAAATTGTCCGGGCGCTGGGCGTTCCGCTGCTGATGGTGGAGGGCGTCGAGGCCGACGACGTCATCGGCACGCTGGCGGAGCGCGCTCGCGAAGAGGGCTTTGAGGTGGTCATCTCCACCGGCGACAAGGATATGGCGCAGCTGGTGGACTCGCGTATCCGGATAGAGAACACCATGGACGGGGGCACCCTGGATCCGGAGGGGGTCAAGAATAAATTCGGCGTTTCGCCGGAGCAGATGGTGGACTTTCTGACCCTGGTCGGGGACAGCGTTGATAATATTCCCGGAGTGCCGAAAGTGGGCCCGAAGACCGCCGCCAAGTGGCTGGATACCTACGAGACTCTGGACGCGATAGTGGAGAGCGCCGACGAGATTAAGGGAAAGGTGGGCGAAAATTTGCGCGCGAGTCTTAAGCAGCTACCGCTTTCCAAGCAGCTGGTGACCATCAATCGAAGCGTCGATCTGGACATGGACCCATCCGACCTTGCGGTATCGGCGCCGGACGTGGCGGCGCTCAAAAACTGGTACTCGCGTCTCGAATTCAAGACCTGGCTTTCGGAAATCCTGGACGAAGGCAGCGCAGAAGTCCCGGCCGGAGACGAAACGCCGGACTACGAAATCATTCTTGACCAGAAACGGTTCGACCAGTGGATCGAACGTCTTTCGGCTGCGGAACAGTTTGCATTCGACACCGAGACCACCAGTCTGGACTACATGTCGGCAGATCTGGTGGGAGTGTCCTTCGCGGCCGAGCCGGGACGGGCGGCGTACGTGCCGTTCGGACACAGCTACGAGGGCGCGCCGAAGCAGCTTGCGGAGGCGAGCGTTCTCAGCGCCCTGAAGCCGCTTCTGGAATCGGAGACCAAGGGGAAGATCGGCCAGAATCTCAAGTACGACATGAGCGTGCTGGCAAAGTACGGCATCCGGCTCAGCGGTGTCCGCTACGACACCATGCTGGAATCGTACGTCCTGGACAGTACCGCTACCCGCCATGACATGGACTCGCTCGCGCTCAAATACCTTTCCCACAAGACCATCAGCTATGAGGACGTGGCCGGAAAGGGTGCGAAGCAAAAGCGCTTCGACGAGGTCCGGATCGATGAAGCCGGTCCCTACGCCGCGGAGGACGCGGACATCGCCCTGAGGCTCCACCTCGCGCTCTGGCCCAGGCTAAGCGCCGAAGAATCGCTGAGGAGCCTGTTCGAGGAAATCGAGATTCCGCTCATTGCCGTGCTCTCGATTATGGAGCGTAACGGGGTGAAGGTGGACGCAAAAATGCTCGGCAAGCAAAGCAGGGAGCTCGAGCGCCGCATCAAGGCGATAGAAGAGGAGGCGTACGCGGAAGCCGGCGAGGAATTCAATCTCGGATCGCCGAAGCAGATCCAGTCGATACTTTTCGACAAGCTCGAGCTGCCGGTGCGATCGAAAACACCAAAAGGTCAACCGTCGACGGCGGAGTCCGTGCTCGCGGACCTGGCCGCGGAGTTCCCGCTGCCGCGACTGATTCTCGAGTATCGCGCCATGAGCAAGCTGAAATCCACCTACACCGATGCGCTTCCCGATCGGATCAATCCGAAAACCGGAAGGGTGCATACCAGCTACCATCAGGCGGTGGCCTCCACCGGCAGACTCTCGTCCACCGAGCCGAATCTGCAGAATATCCCCATTCGCACCGAGGCGGGGCGCAGGATCCGCAAGGCCTTCGTTGCCGAACCGGGGTACAGGCTATTGGCCGCCGATTACTCCCAGATCGAGCTGCGCATCATGGCCCACCTGTCCCGCGACGAGGGGCTCATCGGCGCCTTCGAGGCCGGCGAAGACATTCACCGAGCCACCGCCGCAGAGGTCTTCGGAGTCAAGGACGGCAAGGTTTCGGACGAGCAGCGCCGCCGCGCCAAAGCGGTCAACTTCGGTCTCATCTACGGCATGTCGGCATTCGGCCTGGCGCGTCAGCTGGGGATCAGTCGCGGCGAGGCGCAGGAGTACGTGGATACCTACTTCGCCCGCTACCCCGGGGTCAAATCGTTCATGGACGAAACCCGGGAGCGCGCCCGGGACCGAGGTTACGTGGAAACGGTTTTCGGCCGCAGGCTTTATCTTCCGGAGATAAAGTCCCGCAACGCCCAGCGGCGTCAGTACGCCGAGCGAACCGCCATCAACGCGCCCATGCAGGGCACCGCGGCGGATATCATCAAACGCGCCATGGTGCGGATCCACCGCTGGCTGGAAAAGGACAGTCCCGACGCCAGAATGATCATGCAGGTGCACGACGAGCTGGTTTTCGAGGTGGCCGAGGACAACCTGGATCAGGTGCGGAAAAAAGTTGTCGAGCACATGTCGGCCGCGGCAAAGCTCGACGTCCCGCTGGTGGTCGAAGCCGGCATCGGCAGCGACTGGGACGAGGCTCACTGAGCGGGCCCGTCGATTCCACAAAAAATTCGCCGGTGGGCCGAAAGACCCCGGATCCCTGTGCTAACATTGTTGTTAACCGGCTAAAAGACCAGCGCGGATTTCTCTCCACGCGTACCCTCTAGAGTTCGCCCATGCTTCTCATCCCTGCAATCGACTTGAAGGGCGGACGATGTGTGCGTCTACGTCAGGGCCGGATGGAGGAGGAGACGGTTTACTCGGAGGACCCTCCCGCCATGGCCGCCCGCTGGATCGAGGCGGGCGCTCGAAGGCTTCACATCGTCGACCTGGACGGGGCCACCTCCGGTGAGCCGGTGAACGTAGAAATCATCCACCGCATCGCCGAGGCGCATCCGGAGATTCCGGTTCAAGTCGGCGGCGGGATAAGAGACGATGAAACCATCGAGGCCTACATTAACGCCGGCGTGCAGTATGTGATCCTCGGAACCAAGGCGGTTTCGGCGCCGCATTTCGTTGCTGACACCTGCGTCGAGTTTCCTGGTCACATCGTGGTCGCTTTGGACGCCAAGAACGGCAAGGTTGCGATCGACGGCTGGTCTAAGCTTTCCAACCATGACGTGCACGATCTGGCGCAAAAGTTCGAGCGCGACGGCGTCGAGTCCATTCTGTTCACCGATATCAGCCGCGACGGAATGCTCAGCGGCGTCAACGTTGACGCCACCGTGGATCTCGCCCGGGCGATCAGTATTCCGGTGATGGCTTCCGGCGGCGTTCGCGGCCTCGATGATATTCGCGCTCTTTGCGCCCGCGCCGACGAAGGTATCTCCGGCGTTATTGTCGGGCGCTCCATCTACGACGGCACTCTGGATTTCGCCGAGGGTCAGAAGCTCGCAGACGAGCTGACCGGCAATTCGAGCGAGTCCGGTTGAGTCTCACCAAACGCATTATTCCCTGCCTGGACGTCGATCGCGGACGGGTGGTCAAAGGGATTAAGTTTGTCGGCATACGGGACGCCGGCGATCCGCTGGAAGCGGCCAAGCGTTACGACGAGCAGGGCGCTGACGAGCTGACCTTCCTCGACATCACCGCCTCCTCCGACGAACGCGACACCATGATCGGCGTGGTCGAGGCGGTGGCCTCCGAGGTCTTCATCCCCCTCACCGTGGGCGGCGGTATCCGCAGCGTCGAAGACATCCGCCGGTTGCTCAACGCGGGCGCCGATAAAGTTTCCATAAACACCGCAGCGGTGCTGGACCCCGATCTGGTGGCCACGGCGGCGGCGCGCTTCGGATCTCAGTGCATCGTGCTTGCCGTGGACGCCAAGCGGCGGGGCGGCGACGCCGGTGGTTTCGAGGTGTATACCCACGGGGGCCGAAAAGCGACGGGGAAGGACGCTATCGAATGGGCGCGGCGGATGGTTGACGCCGGGGCGGGGGAGATTCTGTTGACCAGCATGGACCGGGACGGCACCCGCGAGGGATTCGACCTGGAGCTGACCCGCAGGGTGAGTGACGCCGTCCCGGTGCCGGTGATCGCGTCGGGCGGCGTCGGCAGGCTGGAGCACCTCGCCGAAGGGGTCACCGAGGGAGGCGCCGACGCCGTGCTGGCGGCGAGCATCTTCCATTTTGGTGAGCATACCGTGGGGGACGCAAAGCGCTGCATGGCCGTGCGCGGCATCCCGGTACGGCTGTAATTACCTCGCCGCTCCTCGACCGATACGGCAGGCCACCGTCGGCTCCCCGGGCGGCCGGGAGGGGAGTGAGAGCGGGGTCACATTTTGGCTTCCGCGGCCAGCCTCCGCGCCCCCGTGGAGTCCGACTGGCGGCCGCCCTCCTTGGGTAAAATTTCCCGAGTGCCCTACACTTATCTCCGGGGGAGGCAAACACCAAAGCAACTCGACGTCCTGCCCGTATCTTCATAAGGACTACCTGTGGAGCTTGTCTACGAGATCGCCGGGGATCAGATCGACGGCGCGCGTGACTATCAGGAAGACGCGTTCCTGATCACCTATCTGGATGACGACGGCGGCCAGTCGAAATCGTCAGCCCTTGTCGTCATGGCGGACGGTATGGGGGGCCACGCGGCCGGAAACATCGCCAGCAACCTGGTCGTCTCCACTTTCAACAAGAGTTTTACCGGCGGCTTTGGAAGAAAGGACCCGGCAAGCATTTTGCGGGCCGCCCTCGAAAAATCGAATACGGCGATCGCCGAATCCATCAAGGAAACGCCCGCGCTGGACGGCATGGGATGCACCATGGTCACTGCCGTCCTGACCAAGAGCAAAATTTTCTGGCTGAGCGTCGGCGACAGCCACATGTATCTGATCCGGGACGGGGAGCTAAAGAAGAAGAACGAGGATCACAGCTACGGCGGCTATCTCGACCGAATGAAATCCCAGGGTATGGACATCGAGCCGGAGCCGGGTCTGTCGAGAAACATGCTCATGAGCGCCGTGACCGGGGACGAGATTGCCGACGTCGACTGTCCGAACAACGGGTTTCAGCTGCTGCCCAAAGACCGCCTCATCGTCTGCAGCGACGGGCTAGACACGCTGCCGGAAAGCGCGATTCTTGAAATTTCAGCCTGGAATCCCGCCGCCAAGGAGTGCGTAAGCGCCCTGCTGAACGCGGTCGAGGACGCCAACAAGCCGCGCCAGGACAACACCACGGTTATCGTCATTGATGTGGGCGACCGCGAAGCGGGCGGGCCCGCGGCCAAGCGGGGCAAGGGGAAGGCCGCCGAAGAGGCTCAGGAATTCGAGCAGATTCCGGAGCTCAAAGCCGAGCCCCGAGAGGCCAAGAAAAAGGCCGAGCGGGCGAGGAAAAAACGGGGCAAGGGCCCGATCGTAGCCTTCCTGATCGTGCTGCTGGCGCTGGCCGCCGGCGGTTATTTCATGTTGTCTAAAAAGGAGCTCGAGCTGCCTCCGATTCCGATGCCTTCTCCGGAGCCGGAGCCGACGCCCGCGCCGGCTCCCGCCCCGGTGCCGGAGCCCGCACCGGCTCCCGCACCGGCTCCCGCGCCGGTACCCGAGCCAGTCCCGGCGCCGGCCCCGGTGCCCGAGCCCGAACCGGCCCCGGTGCCCGAGCCCGAACCGGCCCCCGCGCCTGAACCGGAACCGGAACCCGCGCCAGCGCCGGCCCCTGCCCCGGCGCCCCAGGTGGGTCCGGGAGAGCAGATAGTGGAAACCATCCGCGATCGGCTGAGGTCCGGCGGTAAAGGCCCGCAAATGGTGCCCATACCCGCAGGCAGCTTCCTCATGGGCGGCGGACCCCACAGCATCGTCGCCGAAGAGCGTCCTCAGCGACAGGTTTCGGTCAAGCCCTTCGCCATCAGCAGTCACGAGATTACCTACGCCGAGTACGACCGCTTTGCCCGGGCGACGGGCCGCGCCCTTCCGGACAGCGGTGGTCTCGACCGGCAAACGCATCCGGTGACCAACGTGTCCTGGGACGACGCCAATGCCTACGT
>JBFIYQ010000090.1:0-8720 GCA_041605275.1 Gammaproteobacteria bacterium | reverse complement strand
GTTGCTGGCCATGGGGACGATCGAAAGCACTGAAAAGGCTATGCAGGGTAAGAGTAGACAAAAATTCCGATACGGCGCGGTCGCCTGGAGCCTGACGCTGGCCACAGTTTTGACGCTTGGCGGGGCGGACGCGGCATTCACGCCAAAGGCGATCGGGGAGACGAGATTTGCCGTGGCGCTCAACGCGGCGGATATGAGCGCCTGGCAGCCGTGGAGGTTTTCCGGCGAAACGCGTTACACGCTGGTAGAAATCGACGGGCGGCGGGCGGTCAAGGCGGTCAGTGACGCATCGGCGTCCGGGTATTATCGAAGGATCACCGTCGATCTAAATCAGGCGCCGGTCCTTCGTTGGAGCTGGCGGGTGGAGAACACTTACGGACAAGTCGACGAGACCCTAAAAGCCGGTGACGACAGTCCCGCGCGCGTATTTGTGCTCTCTTCGCACCCGCTGTTTTTCTGGAGGACCCAAGCGCTGGCGTATGTCTGGTCGAACGCGCAGCCGGCGGGCTCCGACTGGCCGAGTGCTTACACCAGCAGCGAGAGAGTGATAGCAGTTCGCAGCGGCCAGGAAGGTCTCGGCGAGTGGCATCAGGAGCGACGCAACGTGCGCGACGACTTCAAGCGATATTTCGGCAAAGAAGTTCGTTACGTCGACGCCGTTGCCTTCATGACCGACAGCGACAATACCGGACGCCGGGCTGTGGCTTACTATGGCGATATATTCTTCGCAGAACGGTAAGTGATTCTGGTAACCATTTAGTCCACGCCTCGATCCGTTTTCATTTCGGATTCGACTTTGAGCTTGGCGCGGATGAACCCGTTGTGCGGCACGTGTATGAGATCCGCTATGCGGCGAATGAGGTGGACCTCGTATTCATCGGCGTGGCCGTCGGCGAAAGCGACTCTCCACAACATCTCAACCACATGCTGCTTCTGCCCGTGATCGAAGTTGTCGTTAATGAGGCGGGTGAATTCGTACAGCGAAGTGGCGTTTTCGGCCTCCTCTTCGGCAAGCTCCACAAGGGTTTGAGTTTCATTACCATCGAGCTCGAAGGCGCTTTGCACGGCGAGCACTACTGCGTTTCGCTCATCGGCATCGATTTCACGATCGGCTCTGGAGATCTCCATAAGCAACGCAGCGGTGGCCAGCTGATAGGCGTGCTCGCGTTTGCGTTCGCTCTTGTCCTCGATGCTGCTGGCAACGTTTTTCTCGAAAAAATCGCGTACGGCCTTGAGCATGAGAATGGTCTGCGGTCTGTAACAGAGCGCGCGGCTCAGTTTATCGCCCGCGGCACGTAGATACCGCCGCGGAAGTCGGAGAAGTAGTGAACCACTGCAGGATGATTGATGGGCGCGTCGGATACGTCCGGCTCCAAATGGCGCTCCGCCACGTAAGTATTGATGCCGGCCTCGTGCACCAGAACGTGGTACCAGGGCTTGTCCTTGGGAGGTCGAGATTTTGCCACCTGCTCATACCATTCTTCGGTACCTAGAAAACGCGGATCCACGTCGACGACGACGCCGCGATAGTCGAACCTTTTGTGATGAACCAGCTGACCCACCGAGAATTTGACTTCAACCATAGTCATCCGCCCCTCCCAATTTTCATCGCCTCGACCTGGTCGCCAATGATAACGCGACTGCGGCGGGTTGTGCCGGCACGCGGCGGGGCGTAGTTCATCGGTTGGGAGTCCGCCGGCGTGGGCGCAGAATCGCTCAGCCGCCCCCGCCGCGGTAGATCTGCGATTCGGGGTTGAACGCGAGCCAGGCGAAGGCGAAGTGCACGCCGCTGTCGGGTTTTTCCAGCTGCTTGTCTTTAAGCGGACCGGCGACACAGGTGCCGAAGAGGTTCCACTCCGAGCCGGTTTCCCGATCCACCACCCTGTCGCCGCGAAGCTCAAAGTTCAGCACCCTGCCGTCCAGGCGCCGGTCGTACACGGTGGCCGACGGCACCGTCTTCGACTTGGCGATTACCGACGCGTCGAGCACCGAAAGCGTGCCTTCGCGGCTGAATACCACCACTGGAACATTTTCGACTTCGTCGTTGATCACCGGCTCGTCCTTGAGCACCGAAAAGGGATACAGTCGATGAGTCGCGTCAACGGTGACGTTCAGCACCCGCTCCATGGGTGGAAGCCGTTCGTCCACCGGCTGATTGAACAGAAAGGGCTGATCATCGATTCGATCGTAGCCGCTGTAGGGATTCTTACCGTAGGGTCGCATGTGTCCCGTGCGCCGCGACAGCACTCGTCCCGTGGGATAGGCAGCCTCGTAGTCTTCGAAAGCGACGATGCTCGCCGGGATGCGCGTGAGCACCTTGCCGCTCATCTCACCGACGATTGCCTGACCGGAGAACTGCTGCCACCAGCTTTCCGTCTGCCGGTCGTACATCACCAAATCGCTCTTTCTCAACTTGCCGGTGGTGCCGAAGTCGAGCACCCGTCCGTCCAGCCGCCGATCGAATACGATGGTGGCGTTGCAAAGCGGGCAGAAAGTCACCGAAACGGGAATGCCGCCGACGTTGTCGTTGACGATCTCGTGCCAGGTGAGAATCTGCAGGGGATACGCGCGGGTCTCGCCGTTGACCGTGAGCACCACCACGGGCTCGCGGGGGTCAATCCATTCCGAGGCTTTTGCGGTGGTGTCGAAATTCGGCTCGTCTATAGGGGGTATGCCGTCCTTGGGCGGGCCTCCGGACTGGATCTCTGAAATTTCGACGATGCGCTTGTCGAAATCCGTGTACGGCCACTCCATGGAGTACGGCAGCTGGGCGTACACCAGGTCCTTCACCGCCCACCACGCGACCGCGGCAAGGATTGCGATGCGGATAATGCGGAAATGCCAGCGATCGGAGGTGAGAAGCGCCTTCATTGGGGAATTACCGCTTTGGGGAACCATGGGATAAGACCGCTTCGTAACTGATTTTGTTTCCTCACAACGCCGCGCGCAACCCGAGGCGTAGCGGATCGGGGACGGTGGAAGCTATGATGTCGGCCATCGGGAGACTGATTGCGCACCGGCCATTCCAGTCAGTACTGGGCCATCCCCGAGCTATAGGCACCGCCTGATTTCAAACCGGCGGGGGCAGTCGCTGAGAGGGCATGCTCCCGGGCGGTCGGCATTCGTCTAAAAGGCAAAGCAGCCCGCTGCATGCAGCATCTCTGGACATCTTTCGTTCCTTTCAGCCGTTGGTGGCCGGAGGTCAATCGGCGCACGCTTCGCGCCGACGCCGTTGCCGGGCTTACCGGCGCCGTGGTGGTCCTGCCCCAAGGGGTCGCATTTGCCACCCTCGCCGGCATGCCGCCGGTTTATGGTCTCTACGCCGCCATGATCCCAGCCATCATTGCGGCCCTTTTCGGCTCCTCACGCTATCTGGTCTCGGGGCCGACGACGGCGGCGTCCATCGTGGTGTTTTCCTCGCTCAGCGTGCTGGCGGAGCCGGGATCCCCTGAATACATCGCTTACGCCCTCACCCTCACCTTCATGGTCGGCGTCATCGAGCTCACCATGGGGCTGGCGCGGCTCGGCGCCCTGGTGAATTTCATCTCCCACTCGGTGATCGTCGGTTTTACCGCCGGCGCCGCGATTCTGATCGCCGCCAGCCAGCTCAAGCATTTTTTCGGCATCGAAATGCCTTCCGGGCTGCACCTTCACGAGATCATTCGCTACTTCGTCTTTAACATCCGGGAAATCGACATCGGAACCCTGTTTGTCGGCCTGACCACTTTAGCTGCGGGAATTCTCTGCCGGCGCTACACGCCCAGGTTTCCGTACCTGATCGCGGCCATTCTCGCCGGAACCCTGGTCAGCACCCTGATGAACATTGCCATCGAGGCGGCGGAAGCCGGACGCGGTATTGCCGTGGTGGGGTACGTGCCGGCGTCGCTACCGCCGATCTCGTCTCCTGACTTCAGTCTCACCACCCTGAAGCAGCTAGCGCCGGCGGCCCTGGCGGTGACTCTTTTTGCGCTCACCGAAGCGGTTTCCATTGCCCGTTCCTTAGCCGCCCGATCCGGGGACAGTATTGACGGCAACCAAGAGTTCGTGGGCCAGGGCTTGTCGAATATCATCGGCAGCTTTTTCTCCTCTTACGTGGCCACCGGCTCGTTCAACCGCAGCGGGCTCAATTTCGAATCCGGAGCTAGCACCCCCATCGCCGCAGTGCTTTCGGGGGCGGTGCTGATGCTCATCGTTCTGGTGGTGGCGCCGCTGTTGGCGTATCTGCCTTACGCGGCCATGGCCGCCGTCCTGTTTCTGGTGGCCTGGGGCATTATCGACATCAAGGCTTTTCGGCAGATTCTGCGCGCCAGCCGTTCGGACTCCATGGTCCTGGGCGCGACGTTCGGCTCGACGCTGCTGTTCGAGCTGGATTTTGCCATCCTCCTGGGGGTGTTTCTGTCCCTGGTGCTTTATCTTCACCGCTCGTCTCAACCGCACGTTCGCGTGCGGGTGCCGGATCCGCGCCTGGCCAAGCGCCAGTTCACGACCGATCCCTCGCTGCCGGAGTGCCCGCAGTTCAAGTTCGTGCGTGTCGATGGAGCGCTGTTCTTCGGGGCCGTGGCTTATGTCGCCGAGCGGCTTCGAGTGATTTACCAGCACAACCCGGAGCAGAAGCACCTGCTGATCCTGGCTCGGCCCATCGGATTCATCGACGTGGCGGGCGCGGAGCTGCTCGCCCGGGAGGGTCGTATACGTAAACGCGTTGGCGGAGGACTGTACTTTCACCAGCTGTCGGAGGGCGCGCGCGGGCTGCTGCGGCGCGGCGGCTATCTCAACGATATCGGCGACGAGAGTCATTTTTACGGATCCAAGGGCGAAGCCATATCCGGCATTTTCGAGCGCCTGGACAAAAATATTTGCAGGCGCTGCGACAAGCGAATATTCAACGAGTGCAAGACGGTGCCGCGTGAAGTGGAAGGGGAAGAGGAGAGTGAAAAGTCGCGCGAGGCCCGGCAAAAGGCCGAGGCGGAAGCGGCGGATTAGCGGACGGTAGAGAGTAGACGGTGAAAAAACTCCGGGTTGCCCAACCTATCTACTTTTTACCGTTTCAAATCGACCCTCTTCAAGGTACCACGTTCACGTCGGCCCCAAGGGTTCCCACCAGCGCATTCATGGAGCGTCTCAGACTGAACTTGGTTTCCTTGTAGCCGCCCTCTTTTATCTGGTACCAGATCCGGAATCCGCCGCCGTTAATGAGCTGCCACAGAATTGTCGACTGGACCTGATCTTCATTGATTACGCCCAGGGTAAAACGCACGTGGTGGGGACTTTCCAGCTCGCATGGCCCGCCCAGGTGAACGAGCGGGTGAGGCGGCAGCTGGTCAACCCGCACCGTGGGGCAGGAGCCTTGTTCGAATTCGACCGAGTCGTCGCCGAGAGAAAAAATACCGCGGATAATGCCGTTCTCGTCCCTATAAATCCGTATTGCGTCGCCGTTTCGATTGTTCACCAGGGCCATGGTCAACGGCTCGGCGTCTTCACCTGGAGGTTCGATCACGCTTTGCCATTCCGAATTGCCGTTCTGCCCGAAAGTCGTGGCCGACGCCGTCACGGCAACGGCGAGCGCCAGTATCCGCATGATGTTCATTTAGAATTCCCCCCCCCAAGGCAATGACTCCAGGTCCACGTTCCCGCCGGAAAGGATGACGCCGACACGCGTGGTCTCGAACAATTCTGGCGATTTGAGCAACGCGGCCACCGCCACCGCCGAAGAGGGCTCGATGACAATCTTCATGCGCTCCCAAACCAACCGCATGGCGGCGATGATTTCCTCCTCGGTGACGCAGACAATATTTTCCACATGTTGTCGAATGATTGGGAATGTAAGCTCGCCGACGCGAGTACGCAGTCCGTCCGCGATCGTATGGTTGGATTTTAGACTCTGAATTCGACCGGCGCGCAGCGAGCGGTATGCGTCATCTACGGCTTCGGGCTCCGCGCCGAAAACCCGGGTCCCCGGGGACAGACCGGAGGTCGCCAGCGCGGTTCCGGCCAGCAGGCCGCCCCCGCCGACGGGTGCCAGGATGGCGTCGAGCCCCGGCGCCTGGCCCAGCAGCTCCAGGGCGGCGGTGCCCTGGCCGGCGATGACCCGGGGGTGGTCGTAAGGCGGGATGAAAGTAGCGGCGGTCTCGGATAAAACGCGCGCGAGCGTTTGCTCGCGGCTCTTCTGGCCCGGGCGGCAAAGGACTATCTTCGCGCCGTAGCCTTCCACCGCCGCGCGCTTGGTGGCGTTGGCGTCCTCCGGCATCACCACAGTGGCGGTGGCATTGCGCAGAGAAGCCGCGAGAGCGACCGCCGCCGCGTGGTTTCCCGAAGAGTGGGTTGCAACGCCCCGGGAGACGGTGTCCTGGTCGAGCGAAAAAATGGCGTTCACCGCGCCGCGGAACTTGAACGCGCCCGCCTTCTGAAAATTCTCGCATTTGAAGAATACCGACGCGCGACTGATTTCATCGATAGCCGCGGATTTGAGTACCGGCGTCCGATGGGCGTAGGGACGAATGCGCGCCGCGGCCTCGCGCACATCTTCGACGCCGAGCGCGGGATCGGCGTCGTAGGTATTCGCGTCACTTCCTTCTGCCGGACGCATGGGGTTTATGAACCCAGTCCCTGCTCGTACATCAGGTAATCCGTTTCGTGCATGCCGAGAGACGCGTAGACCTTTTGCGCAATCACGTTGTCTCTTTCCACGTAAAGCCTGAACCCGTAGACGTTCCCGGCGGACCGGGCGCGTTCGACGACGAATTCGTACAGCAGGCGATAAATTCCGCGGCGCCTGGAGTCCGGCTCCACGTACACGCTCTGAATCCACCAGAAGAAGCCGTTTCTCCAGTCGCTCCATTCGTAAGTCACCATGAGCGCCCCGACTATGACTCCGCGGTGCTCGGCGACCACGTAAAACCCCTTGTCGTTCGAGGAGAAGACCGCTTCCACTCCAGCGTGCACGGTTGCCTCGGCCAGGTTCCGCGATTCCGTTTCCATCGCCAGGGCGTCGTTAAAGCGCGCGATCTTGACCGCGTCCGTGGGCTGCGCGAGCCGGATCCTGATTGTATCGGGTCTGGGCCCGGACTGGTTTTCTGACATCGTTTCTCGCGGAGCGATTGTTAATTCGCCGTTACGGAGCCGCATTTTACCCACAACGGGGTGCGCCCTTGCAGCTTTTGAACAGGCCGCTGCGGGATGGCCGGGAACGTCGTGACCGCCAAGTCGGGTTTATGATACGGTCGCCGAAGGGAACGTAAGTTTTTCCAATAATGAATCGAGAGGAGGCTTAAGAAGAATGAAAACGCGAGCAGCTGTGGCTCATGAGGCGGGAAAACCACTGGCCATAGAGACTGTAGATATCGAAGGACCGAATTCGGGCGAAGTGCTGGTGGAGATCAAAGCCACCGGCGTATGCCACACGGACGCCTTTACCCTGACCGGAGAAGATCCCGAGGGACTGTTCCCATCCATACTCGGCCACGAGGGGGCCGGTGTGGTGGTCGAGACGGGTCCGGGGGTGACTTCGCTGAAAGCGGGCGATCACGTCATACCGCTCTATGTGCCCGAATGCCGGCAGTGTGAGTACTGCACCAGCGGAAAAACAAATCTTTGTCAGGCGGTGCGCGAGACCCAGGGAAAAGGGCTCATGCCCGACGGCAGCAGCCGATTCAAGCTGGGAAAGCAGAAGCTGTTTCACTACATGGGGACGTCCACTTTCTCAAACTTCACCGTGGTGCCGGAGATCGCGCTGGCAAAGATCAGAGAAGATGCGCCTTTCGACAAGGTCTGCTACATCGGCTGCGGCGTTTCAACGGGTATCGGAGCGGTGATCAACACCGCCAAGGTCGAGCCCGGAGCCAATGTCGTCGTTTTTGGTCTGGGCGGGATCGGGCTCAACGTAATCCAGGGCGCGCGCATGGCGGGCGCAAACATGATCGTCGGCGTGGACGTCAATCCCGACAAGGCGCCGCTGGCGGAGAAGTTCGGCATGACCCACTTCGTCAACCCGAAGGACCTGGACGGTGACCTGGTGGCATACCTGGTGGAGCTGACGCGGGGCGGCGCGGATTACTCCTTCGAATGCATCGGTAACGTAAGCACCATGCGGCAAGCGCTGGAGTGCTGTCACAAAGGTTGGGGAGAAAGCATTATCATTGGCGTAGCCGGCGCCGGTCAGGAGATATCTACCCGGCCGTTTCAGCTGGTGACCGGGCGCGTATGGCGCGGCACCGCCTTCGGCGGCGTGCGCGGACGCACCGAGGTGCCGAAGATCGTCGACTGGTACATGGACGGCAAAATCAATATCGACGATCTCATTACCCATACCATGCCTCTCGACAAGATTAATGACGCCTTTGATCTCATGCACGAAGGCAAATCCATCCGCAGCGTTATTACCTATTGAATCAGCGGGCGCCGTTCGTTCCGCCGCAGGCGATCCGCAATGGTTGAAACGCTGAAAACGCTGAGCGAGCAGAAATGTCATGGCGGCGTTCAGGGGTTTTATTGCCATCAATCACTCAGCACCGGAACCGAAATGCGCTTCGCGGTCTATGTTCCGCCGCAGGCGGCAAAAACCAAGGTTCCGGTGCTCTACTATCTGTCTGGGCTCACCTGCACCGAGGAGACGGCCACCGTCAAGTCGGGCGCTCAGGCGCACGCCAGTCGCTACGGCCTCATGCTGGTGATGCCCGATACCAGTCCGCGCGGAGCGGGGATAGAAGGCGAGGACGACGACT
>JBFIYQ010000089.1:0-8727 GCA_041605275.1 Gammaproteobacteria bacterium | reverse complement strand
GGCGCGCGCACATCGTAGAGGCCAGCGGACGCGCGCCCACGAAAGACTTTTCCGGCTAGCCCGCAGGTAAGCCGATGATGCATGAGCTGGCTAAGATCAAGACGGGATGCAAATGACCGCACGAGGAACGGCAGCCGCGTGATCGGAGCACGGCCTTCCGCATCTGGATCGTCGCTTCCCCATTCGTTAGAGAATAAGCATCAAATAAACGCAAGCTCACGCCGGGCCTGGGCAACGATCTTCACAGACGAATACAGAAAAAGGCTGGCGATGATGCCGGCGACGATCAAATCGGGAACCGCGCTTTGCGTAGAGAACACGCCCGCCGCAGCCACGATGACGGCAACGTTAGCGATGGCGTCGTTACGGCTGCATAGCCAGACGGATCGCACGTTGGCGTCGCCGTCGCGCCAGCGAAGCAGCAGCAGCACGCTGGCAAGATTCGCGCTGAGGGCGAGAAATCCGACGGAGCCCATCACCAGCGCGTTCGGCTGTTGCAGAATCAGCGCCTGATAAACGGTTGCCGCGAACACCCACAGTCCCATCAGAGCGAGGCTTGCGCCCTTGAGCATCGCGGCGGCAGCCCGGCGGCGAAGCGGCTGGCCGATGACCAGCAGCGTTATGGCGTAGGTCAGGGTGTCGCCGAGAAAGTCCAGCGCGTCGGCGCGAAGCGCCATGGAGGTGGCGTAGTACCCGCTCGATGTCTCGACCAGGAACATGACCGCGTTGATGGCGATGACCACCAGCAAAGCGCGGCGAAATCCCGGCGAAATACCATCGAATTCGACCTCTTGGTCGCAGCAGGCGCCACTCATGCGAAACTCGCCGCGCAATTCTCGTGTATCTCATGGGGCAACACTCTGCGATCCAGTGCTGTCGGACCATTCCCAGCCCACTGTCTCTCCGACGAGCACGACCGGAAGACCGCCGTCAGCGACCGATTGCCGCCCAGCCGAAAGGTCGACAGCTCAGCCAATCTGCGAGAATACCGGGAAGGTGCGCAGCAGCCAGTAGGAAAAGGTCGTCAGGTAGCCGGTGATCATGGCGATCCCCATAAGAATCAGAATGACTCCCGCGCCCACCTGAAGCGGTACCCCGACCTTACGCATGGTCCCCATGCGAGAGACGAACGCCCCGGTGAACAGCGCCGCGGCGACGAACGGCACCCCGAGGCCGAGAGAGTAGATTGCCAGCAGCGCCACGCCGCCGCCGATCTCCGGCGACACCGTTGAAAGGGTCAGAATGGCGCCCAGCACGGGCCCGATGCAGGGCGTCCAGCCGAAGGCAAAGGCGAGACCGAGACCAAAGGCCGCGTAGGGAGAACCGCGTTTGATCACCCCCTGAAACCTCAGATCGCGACCCAGCCAGGAGAGCTTCAGCGCCCCGGTCATGAAGAGGCCGAAAACGAGCACGACGACGCCGCCTACAATGGTGGCCTCGTTTTTATATTTAAGCAGCAGCTGACCCAGCGCCGACGCGCCCGCGCCGAGGGTCACGAACACCAGGGAAAAACCGGCCACGAACAGCAGGCTGGTCCAAAGCATCGGCATCAACGGCTGCGCCGTTTGCTCCTCGCCGATGGACTTGCCGGTGACGTAAGAGATGTAAGCAGGAACCAGCGGCAAAACGCAGGGAGACAAAAACGAGATCATCCCGGCGACAAACGCCGTAAGCACCCCGATGCCGGAAATTTCGAGCATTGCCTATTCCTTCCGGCAACGGCGCCGCGTCTCGAATCCGGTTCGCGACATCATGGGTCTGACGACGCCGTCTTACCGGTCTCCATGCGTCTGGGGACGAGGTAGGTCCAGGCGGCCCAGAGCAGCAGCACCAGACAGAAGAGCCCGAGAGCCGAAAGCGCCCAGTCCGTGGGGGTCAGCCGGGTTTCTCCGGACGCGCTCCCGGTGCTGGCACCGTGCTCGCCGTGCAGCAGCGCCGCGGCGTAGCTCACCAGGCTCACGCTGTCGAAATCGAGCCCGTGATAGCGCGCCCGCATTCGACCCTCCGGATCGATCAGGTGGGTAACGACGCCGTGGATCTGCACGCTCTCGCCGACGGGCGTGAATTCGAGCGAATAGGCTCGTGCCAGATCCGTGCCGGCGCCCTCGCGCGCGGGACCGCCGAACAGAAAGACCCAGTTCGCCGCATCCAGTCCGTAATGCTGCGGGTGCTGGCGCATCAGCTCGGCGGTGGACGTGGCGTCTTCCGTGTCGGTGGCAATGGCGACGAACTGGACTTGACCGCTAAGCCCCGCTTCCGCGATCTGCGCCTGCACCTGCTTAATCTTGAGGCTGTGCAGCGGACACTCGTCTTTACAGCGCGCGTAGAGAAAATACAGCACCACCGGATTTCCGGAAAAATCTTCCAGCGAGACTTTCCGCCCGTCCGTATCCTGCAGACTGAAGCCGGGCGCGGGCTTATTGACGATCTGGGTGTAACGCTCCGCCGCGCTTAGCTCTTTCTCCATCTTGCCGATATTGTGGGCGTAGGCCCCTTGGAGAAAAGCGAGCGGCCCGGCGCTCAGCGCCAAAGAAAATATGCTGGTCCGAAACAACCGCATTAGTCAGCAGCATCGTTCATGTGGCGATCAATTTCGGCGATCACCTCCGGACTGTCCCACTCCGCCGGACCCAGCTTGCGGCCGATCTCGCGCCCTTCGCCATCGATAAGCAGCGTCGCCGGAACTCCAATCACGCCGAGCGCGGCCGGCGCGCGAATCCGGTCGTCCACGTAAATGCCCAGGTGCTCGAGACCAAGCTCGTCGTAGAAGTCTTTCACCACCACGGGACCTTCCTGATCCAGCGACAGCGCGACCACGGTAAATTTCTCACCGCCAAGGCCGGCCTGCAGCCGATCCAGCGTCGGCATCTCCTCCCGGCAGGGCACGCACCAGGTGGCCCAGAGATTGAGCAGCACGGTCTTGCCTTTAAATGCCGACAGCGACATGGCCTCGCCGCTTGCGTTGATGAACGGCACCGCCGGAAGCTCCCGGGGCGTCTTGTATGCGTTGAAGCTGAACCCTGCGTCTGGCTTCGACGTACGCGGCGCTCCGACGGCGCTAGGCTCAACGAGGGTCTCCACCGGCGATTGCGCCATGCGGTGATAAGCGTAGACCCCCGCCATGGCGGCGGCGGCCGCCACCAGCGGCAGCACCACGCTCCAGGATCGCGCGTTCACCGGGTGCACCCAGCGGTGATCGCGACGCGTCGGCTCGTGAATGCCGAATTCATGACGCGCCCTCGTCCTCCAGCAGGCGATCAATGAGCCGCTTCAGCGTGTCGAAGGGCGCCGCCCCGGGCCGCGGAATGACGGAACCGGACTCATTGTTCAGCAAAATATTACCGGGCGTGCCGCGGATCCCGATGCGCACGCCTTCCTCGAAATCCTCTTCCACCCGCTTCGAATAACGCCGCTCTTTGAGGCAATCGCTGAACGCATCCCCGTCGAGGCCGATTTCCCGGGCGAGCGGAACGAGTCCCTCGACGGGAAAGCCGTCGCCGTTGGAGGTCGTTCGCTCGTAAATCGTGTCGGTGTACTTCCAGAATGCGTCGTTTCCGCCGAGCGCAGCGGCGCACTCGGAGGCTTCCGCCTGAAGCTGTGCCCCCGGATTGTGAAACGCCAGGGGGAAGTGCCGGTAGACCCAATTCACCTTTCCGTCGTAAGCGTCCACGATCTCTTTGGCCGTGATGTGGAAACGTTTACAGAACGGACATTCAAAATCGGAATACTCGATCAGCGACACCACAGCCTCCGGATCGCCGTAAATGTGGTCCCGCTCCGCCGAGACCTCACGAACGTTCTTCGCCAGGGCCGCCGCGTCCTGCTGCTCGCGCGCCTCGGCCTCGGCCCGGGCCTGTCGCTGCCGCTCCACGAAACGCGAGATCCCAGCGTCCACGGCCGCCTCCAGCTCGCCCTCTTCGATAAGCTCGCGCAGGATGTCCTGCTTGATCTCGGCCTTGAGCGCTTCGTATTCGGCGGCGCTCATCTTACCTTTGCCTTCCGCACCCACGGCGCAGCCTGTGAGGGTTGCCACGCCGACAGCGAAAGCTGCCGCCAGCGGCCAAGATTTAAGCCATTTATGCATCAAATTCGCTCCACGCTTCTCGCTCCCCGATGCGGGTTTGGTCCACAGACGGGACCACAGGTTCCCCAGCAGGGCGCGCCGCGCCGGGACCAAATTCCGCCTCAACCTGCGAAGATAGCGAAAGTTCGCTCTATCATCATCTCCGCGCCCCGGAATCTGAATCGTATCCCGACTTTCAACCGGTTCGGACTGGGCGTATCCTCAGTCTGGACCACGCGCTGATAGATCCACAGGAAATTCGCCCATGACCGGCGGGGAAAAGACCCTCTATCCGATGCTCGGCGTTGGCGCCTTCTTCGTCATGTTCTGGGTCGGCTTCGTGGTCGGCTACGAGCTCGGTTTGAGCTGCGGACTGTTCCTTCTGAACGCCCTGTTTTTTGCCTGCGTCGGCGCCTGGTGCGTGGTGCGGCTGGAGCTTGCCGACGCTCACCCCTCTGCGATGCGCACGGCCCCCGGCGACGGCAGAGGCGGCCTGCACGGGCGCGAGTCCGGACCTGCCGTGCTGCTGCCCAATCCGTTCGTGTCCCGCTGAGCCGCCCTCGCCCGGCAAACGTCGTGGCCGTTTCCGAAGAACTGGAAACTTACATCATCGAACAGCTGAAGCCCGCCGGCGCGGTGAGCGCGCGACGCATGTTCGGCGGCGTCGGCATCTACATCGACGACATTTTCTGCGCGCTTATCTCTCCGGAATCCAACGCGCTCTACTTCAAGGTGGACGACTCGAATCGCGCCGACTACGAGGCCGCCGGCTCCAAGCCCTTCATGCCCTACAAGAACCGCGCCACCATCATGTCCTACTACGAGGTGCCGGAAGAGGTGATCGAAGATCCGGACGAGCTCTTGCGTTGGGCCAGGAAAGCCCGCTCCGCCGCGCTGGCAGCGCCGAGGAAGCGGCGCAAGGGCAGATGATTCGCTGCACCTTCGATTGAAAAAGCTATCGCGATCAGTCAGCGACCAGTATGAACACCGCCTGATCGCCGTCCGCGTCCTCGTTTAAACGCCGCGCCGCGTCTTCGAAACGACGCAGCGACTTTTTATCGAAGATGTCCTTATCCTTGCGCGATGCGTTCAGAGGAATGTTGCGCTGGTAAAGCTCGCTGCCGATGAACTGCAGCGGGGTGGAATCATGACGGGCGCGAGCCAGAGAAAAGCCCGTTGCGCCGGCGAGTCGGTGCATGCCTTCGATGGTGGGCAGCCACAGGTGACGGGGCGGGTCGAGCGACACCCAATTTTCGCCGTAGCGGCGCCAGGCGTAACTTCCGGCCACCGGAATCCGGATCAGCACTTTGCCGTGTGCTGCCAGCAGCGCTCCGGCCGCCTTAAGGGCGACGTGGGGGTCGGGCACGTGCTCCAGTGAGTGGTGAAACATGATCAGGTCGAACTCGCCCGGCCGCTGCGCCGCAAGTTCGACGATGTCTTTTTTGTAAATGCGCACGCCGAGCGGGTATTGCATATCGGCGTCAATATTAGGTTCGACGCCGGCGCACTCTTTAAAGCCGCCGATCTTCATTCGCAGGGGAAGCTTTCCCGCGCCGCAGCCGACATCCAGCACCCGCGCATCGACCCCGACCTGGGCGAAAAGGCACCACTCCACATATTCCAAAGGCTTCAACAGTCGGTTGCAAAGCTTTCCCAGCCAGTCCTTGCCGCCAAACGCCTGCTTCACCCGTTGCCGATCAACGAACGATCGAAGGAACGTTCTCAACGGCCGACGATAGGGCTTCAAAGAAAAGTAAGTTTGAGGATAGTAGTCGTCCAGGTTAGCGGGCACGTCGAGGATCTGGACGCAGCCGCACTCAGCGCACTCCCAGTACTCGAACTGGTCCCGGGTACCAAACATCATCTCCCGTGCGGTGAAGGTGTCGCCGGTAAAATCCGCGCGGCAGACCCGGCATGCGTGAACGGAGACTGAAGGTAATTTCCTAGCGACGGCCATTTCGCCCAGTCAATCCAAAATTGTCACGAACGCCGGAGACGGCGGCTCAGCCGCACTGACGAAGCGCGCGCCACACGCGTTGGGGCGTTGCAGGCATTTCGATCTCGTCATGACCCAGCGCGTCGGCAATGGCGTTGATCACCGGGGCGCAGCCGCCGATGGTGCCGGCCTCCCCCGCGCCTTTCATGCCCAGGGGATTGTTCTTGGACGGCTGACCGACGCGTTCCCCCTGGAACGCGGGTACGTCGTCGGCGCGGGGCAGACAATAGTCCATGAACGACCCCGTCAACAGCTGTCCGCTGCCCGGCTCGTAGACGGCGCCTTCCAGCAGCGCCTGACCCAGCGCCTGGGCGAGGCCGCCGTGGATCTGGCCTTCGGCAATCAGCGGATGCAGCACCACGCCCAGGTCATCCACCGCCGTGTAACGCACCACCCGGACCGAGCCGGTTTCCGGATCGATTTCCACCTCGCAGATATAAACGCCGTTGGGGCAGGTAAGATTTTCGCCTTCGAACTTGGCCTCACCGAGACAGCCGGCGCCGATCTCCGGATCCAGTCTCTCAGCCAGGTCGAACAGTCCGATAGAAACGTCGGTGCCCTGCACCCGAAAAACGCCGCCGCCGTATTCCAGATCCGCTGCGGCGGCTTCCAGAGCGTCTGCCGCCAGGTGCCTGGCTTTTTCCAACATCTCGCCGGCGGCGCGACGGATGGTGGTGGCGCCAATGGGCAGCGAGGACGACCCGCCGGTGCCGCTGCCGACGGCGATGGCGTCGCTGTCGCCCTGCACCACGCGCACGCGGTCGACGGGGATTTCCAGCCGATCGGAGACGATCTGGGCGAACGCGGTTTCGTGCCCCTGACCGGATGACTGGGTGCCGGTGCGCACGACTACGGTTTGATCCGGCATCAGCTCCACCTGGCTCACCTCGGTGGGGCTCCCGCCGGTGGCGTGAAGGTACAGACCCAGACCGATACCCCGCTTTTTGCCCCTGGCCTCGGAAGTGCGCCTGCGGCGCTCGAAGTCCTTCCAGTCGGACAGCATGAGCCCGCGATCGAGGACCCGCTCGAACTCCCCCACGTCCCAGGTGAAACCCAGCGCATTCTTGTAAGGCATGGCGCGCGGGGAAATGAGATTGCGCCGGCGCAGCTCGACACGGTCGATGCCCGTTTCCCGCGCCGTCTTTTCGATCAATCGCTCCACCAGGTAATTGATCTCCGGCTTCCCCGCGCCACGGTAAGCGTCCAGCGGCGTGGTGTGGGTGAGGATCCCCTCGACTCGAATATAAAGCGCCGGCACGTCGTAAACGTAACCGAACACCTTGGCCAGGGCGTCGGTGGGAATCATCGGCCCGAGCGTGGAGAGATACGCGCCCAGGTTGGCGCGGATGCGGGCGCGAATGGCGAGAAATTTTCCGTTGTGATCGAGCGCCACCTCCGCCTCGCCCACGTGGTCGCGACCGTGGGCGTCGGTGAGAAACGCGTCGCCGCGATCCCCGATCCATTTCACCGGCCGCTGGAGTTTTCTCGCGGCGAGCAATACCAGCGCCTGTTCCGGATAGGCCACCAGCTTCATGCCGAAGCTTCCGCCGACGTCGTTGGTTACTACGCGGATCTTTTCCTTATCGAGCTTCAGCACACCCTCTCCGATCACCGTTCGGATTAGGTGCACGCCCTGGGTCTGCGTGTAGAGGGTGTAACGGTCGGAATTTTTGTCGTAAACGCCGATGGCGCCTCGGGTCTCGATGGGAGAGACGACAATTCGGTTGTTGATCGCGCGAATGCCGACGCGTTTGCTGGCCGCGGCGAAAGCCGCTTGCACCGCTTTATCGTCGCCCTTCTCCCAGTCGAAACACAGCTCGCCCTCGGTGGCGAGATCGATGTGAGCCTCGAGCTCCTCGTACTCCACCTCGATCAGCTCCGCCGCGGCGCGGGCGTCGTCAAGACGATCCGCCACCACCATGGCAACGCCGTCGCCCACGTAACGCACTGTATGTTCAGCGAGCGCCGGTCGATCAGGCGCGCGCATGGGGGAGCCGTCGCGGGATTTCACTGGCGTACGGCAGGTCATGGGGCCGAGGCCCGCGGAAGAAACATCATCGCCGGTGATCACGGCGACGACACCGGGATGATTTGAAGCTTTCTTGGTATCGATAGAAAGGATTCGCGCGTGGGCGTGAGGTGAACGCAGCATATAGGCGAACGCCTGTCCTTCGACATTCAGATCCTCGACGAAACGACCCCGGCCGCGCAGCAGCCGATCGTCTTCGATGCGGGGAACGTTTTGCGTCAACGCGGTAGTCCTTTTTCGTTAAAACGCATACTACGCGGCAACTGGCGAGGCTAACCAGAGGAAGCAGGGCGAATCAAGAGGGAACGTGGCTCTGAATGAATTGTTTTCAGATACGCGCCTTGTAGGTCGTTTATCACAAATGGCGTAAGGCGCAGTAGCGAAGCCTATTGCGCCGGCGTCGTTCGTACGTCGTATGTCGGTAGACGGTAGATGGTAGATGGGGGCGCGTAACCGCAAGGTTCTTAACCCGATCTAACACCAACACCAGCAAAAACTTCCGCGCTCCCATAACGAATCGCGAATAAACAATTATCTTTCACCGACGTCAACGCGCGATAGAAGAATGCGCGAATAACGCACTCGATATGTAGACAAAAACGTCGGGGAAAAATGACGCCGGCCGCCGAAGGTGTTCGC
>JBFIYQ010000088.1:0-8753 GCA_041605275.1 Gammaproteobacteria bacterium | reverse complement strand
GGCCTGATCGTTCGGACCGCGGGTGTTGGAAAGTCCACCGAGGAACTCCAGTGGGATCTGGATTATCTGCTCAAGCTCTGGAGCGCGATAACGACGGCGTCGGCGGAAAAGCCGGCGCCTTTCCTCATTTACCAGGAAAGCAACGTCATGATTCGCGCCATCCGGGATTATTACCGGCAAGACATCAGCGAAATCCTTATCGACAGGCAGGAAATTTATGAGCAGGCGCGCGAGTTCATGGGTCAGGTGATGCCGCATGACCTGAACAAGGTGAAGCTCTATCAGAACAATGTGCCCCTGTTCACGCGGTTTCAGATAGAAAGTCAGATCGAGTCCGCCTTCGCCCATGAGGTGCGGCTGCCGTCCGGCGGTGCCCTGGTGATCGACCACACCGAAGCGCTGGTGACCATTGATATCAACTCGGCCCGGGCAACCAAGGGGAGCGACATCGAGGAAACCGCGCTCAACACCAACCTGGAGGCGGCGGACGAGATTGCTCGCCAGCTGCGGCTACGAGACGTGGGCGGGCTCATCGTCATCGATTTCATCGACATGACCCCGGCCAAGAACCAGCGGGAGGTGGAGAATCGCCTGCGCGAGGCGCTGAAGCAGGATCGGGCCCGGGTGCAGGTGGGCCGGATATCGCGCTTCGGGCTTTTGGAGATGTCCCGCCAGCGCCTGCGTCCCTCGCTCGGTGATTCGAGCCAGAGAACGTGCCCCACGTGCAACGGCCGCGGAAACGTGCGCGGCCCCGAATCATTGTCGCTGTCGGTGTTGCGCATCGTCGAGGAAGAGGCGATGAAAGAAAACACGGTCAAGGTGGTTGCCAAGCTACCGGTGGAAATCGCCACTTACCTGCTCAACGAAAAGCGCGCGTCGATTCGGGAGATCGAAAGTCGCCAGGACATCGCCATCATCATGGTTCCTGATCCGCTGATTCAGTCCCCGAACTACGAGGTCCACCGCGTACGGGACGTAGACCCGTCGCATGAAGCCCATCGTCAGGCAAGCTACCAGCTCGCCACCGAGTCCACGGACATTGCGGAGCTCGCCCAGGAAACGACTCGACGGCGGGTAGATGAGCCGGCGGTGAAGTCTGTCAGCCCCACCCTGCCCGCTCCCACCAGCAGCACGGCAAAAACGGCGCGAGCGAGATCCGGGCCCGGACTTTTGGCCCGTTTCTTCGGGATGCTGTTTGCCCCGGCAGAGAAATCCCCGACGGAGTCTACGCTGCCAAAGCGCGACAACCGCGCCCAGCAAAACCGAAGGCCGCGCGGTCGCGGTCGCAGCTCGGGCGCGCCGCAGACCGGAGAACGCGATCGCCGCCGCCGCGGAGGCGGGCGCAAGAGCGGCGGATCGGGCGGTAAAGGCGGCACCGGGAGCAAGCGCGCCGACTCTCGCGGCGGCCAGCAGCGAGGCGGTGGCCGCCGGCGCAACGAGCGGCGCGACGGTGCGGGGCAAAATGGCGCCAGCGAAAAATCCCGGCGCCGGGGAGGCCGCGGGGGAGATCGGGAAAACGCCGGCGCCAAGCCGCAGGACGAGACCAGGACGCAGCCGACGCCTCCAGCCGCCGTGCAGGGGGCCGATAATAAGCCGGTTACGCCACCAACCCCCGAACCGGAACGCGCCACCGTTCCGGCTGACCGCGGCGCCGCCGCCGGTTCCGGCGAGGGCCCTTCCCGGGCCGCTGAGACGGCAAAGGCGCCGTCGTCCGGTGGCGCTCCGCCGCCCCGGGCGGTGGTGGAGGATCAGCGTCGGGCGGATGAGCCCGGTCCTCAGATGGACCCTAGGGAGAAAAAACCGGTGGGTGGCATCGTCGACGGCGACTGACGTCGGTGGATGTGCCGCCGCCGGACTTCGGTCGGTCGCGGTAGATACGCGACCTCGCCCTAGCTCTACGCCGGCTCAGCTCCGTTGTCCGGTGGTGGCTGAGCTTAACAGCGTTGCCCGGCGCCGCCGGAGCGCATCGGAGCGCTCTTTTTGGGGTGGAGAGTGCGAGACACCAGCGGTCGGCCTTCCAGGTGCATATTGATGGTGTGACGCATCAGATGCTTGGCCTCTTTGAGCGCAGCCGGGTCCATCGGTCGCTCCAACGCCAGCGCCAGTAGGGTCGATCCCCGCACCCGAATGCCCGGGCCGGTATCTTTTTCTACTGCCTCCACCGGCCCCAGATCGGTTACGTAGCGATAGCGCGCCTCCGGCGCCACCGGAGCGCCGGACGCCGCGTTGCGATCGAGCATCAGCCCATAGCCGACCGCGTCGAGGAGACGCTTCTCGAAAAATCTCAGCGCCTGCTCCAGGGGGCGATCGCAACTGGCCAGCGCCAGCAGCGTGCGCCGGTACTGAAGAAACAGCTCCGGATGCGGATCGTGACGATGAAGCAGCCGCACCAGAAGCTCGTTAAGGTACAGCCCGCTGGCGATTGCGGCGGGCGGAATCACCAGCGCAGGTCCGTCGGGCTCCGCACCTACCACCAGGCCGAGATCGCCCCGACCCCGCCAGGAGAGCAGCAGCGGGCGAAAAGGCGTCAGCTGAGCTCGCAGCGGCGACTTGGGCCTTCGCGCGCCTTTTGCAATCAACCCGACCCGGCCGGCGCCGATTCCGAACACCTCGAGCAGCAGGCTGGACTCTCGATAGGGTCGCTGATGAAGCACGAACGCCGGCTGAAGATCGATTTTGTTATCGGCACCCATCTCAATCCACGTAACCGAGGGCGGCCAGCGCCCGCTCGTTGTCGGACCAGTCGTCCTTGACCTTGACCCACAGCCTCAGGTCTATCCTCTGGCCGAAAAGCTTTTGCATTTCCCGTCGTGAAGAAATGCCCACCTGCTTCAGCAGCTCGCCTTTTCGCCCGATCACGATTGCTTTTTGACCCGGCCGTTCGACCCAGATGATGGCGCTGATGTGCAGCAGGTCATTGCGCCTCGCCATCTCCTCGATCTCGACGCTCAACCTGTAGGGGACTTCCTGGTCGAGACGAAGAATCAGCTTTTCGCGGATAAGCTCGGCGGCCACGAATCGCTCGCCGCGGTCGGTGAACACGTCCTCCGGAAACAGGCGCTCGCTCTCGGGCAAATGCAGCTTGATGGTAGATTCCAGCGCCTCGAGATTTTCTCCCCGGCGGGCGGACACCGGGACGATTTCTTCAAACTTGTGGTCTTTTGACAGCGCTTCGATAAAAGGCAGTAGCTTCGACCGCGGCCGCACTCGATCGACTTTGTTGAGCACCAGAATGGTTGGCCGGTTCGACGCCCTGATGCGCTCCGAGACGCGCTGATCCTGAGGCGTCCACTTCATCGCTTCCACCACGAAGATCACTACGTCCACGTCTTCGATCGCGCCCTGGGCCGCACGGTTCATGTAGCGGTTGAGCGCACGGGTTTCGGCGTAATTGATTCCGGGGGTGTCGACGAAAACGATTTGCGCGTCGCTCGAGGTCTTGATTCCGAGAATTCGGTGCCGCGTGGTCTGGGGCTTGGGCGAAGTGATGGACACCTTGCGCATCAGAAGCGCGTTAATAAGCGTCGATTTGCCGACGTTTGGTCGGCCGACCACCGCGGCGAATCCGCAGCGAAGTGTCGATTTATTGTCCTTGGTCATCCAGCCGCTCCAGCGCCAGCCGGGCGGCCGCCTGTTCCGCTTTTCGGCGGCTGCCGCCGGTGCCACAAGTGGGATTATCCAGGCTTGCAACCCTGCAGAACACCTGAAACTCCTGGCTATGGGGCGCTCCTTTGACTTCAACCACCTCGTAAGTCGGCAGCGGCAGTCCCTTGGCCTGCAGACGCTCTTGCAGGCGGGTCTTGGCGTCCTTGGCCCCGCGCCGTTGCTGCGCCTGCGCGATCTTCTCCGTGAACAGCCGCTCGACCAGCTCGCGACAGCTGTCCATTCCGGAGTCCAGATACACCGCGCCGACGACTGCTTCCAGCGCGTCGGCCAAAATGGAGTCCCGGTCGCGGCCCCCGCTTTTGAGCTCACCGCCGCCGAGTTTCAGCGCCATTCCCAGATCCAGCTCGCGCGCAACCGCGGCCAATGTGTCACGACGCACCAGCAGCGCCCGCAAGCGAGTGAGCTGACCCTCGCGCGCCTCCGGCTGGGCGCGAAACAGGATCTCGGCCATGATGAAGTTGATGATGGAGTCGCCGAGGAACTCGAGGCGCTCGTTATGACCCGAACCGGCGCTGCGATGAGTGAGCGCGCGCTCGAGCAGAGAATCGTCCTTGAATTCGTACCCCAGACGGCGAAGAAACTGTCGTCCCGGGTCATTCATTTTCAGGGCATCGTCTCGCCTCAAAGCAAGCTGGCGACCGACCGTACGGGCGGTTGGGAAACGTAGCCGCGGCGCCGTCGACAAAAGAGCGATTGCGATCGATTAGGTTCAGTAGCGAACAACCCGCGATATTGTCTCTCGTGTCGAGGTCAGTTGGAAGCCCGCTTCTTGAAGTCTGCGACCAGATAAAGGTTTCCAGCCAGATGGGCCTCAGCGCGATAATCTACGGTGATTCGCACTCTACGGCCTTTTTTGCTGATGTCGACGTATTGGTTAAAATTCCTTTCGGTAATGCGGGTCACGTCGTCGATATCGAGTCGCTTTACCAACCTGTCTTTAATATCGGTTTTGGCCCAATCGCCGACGCCGGGGTCTTGTGCAACACTCTCGATGGCCCGATCGATTTTGAAGCTTTCCAAATACATCGGAAACAGCTTGAGCGTGACAAAGAACGCAAAGCCCAGCACCGTGAGGACGAACAAGAGCATCCAGAAGGTCATCCCCTGCTGCCGTCGCTTGAGAATCATAATTCGCTCTCCCATCATGTCACCGGGGTAGGCTCACTGAATGGAATCGCCTATGCGGCTCCAACTGATCCCGTGGCCCCAATCCCAGCTCATCCAGATCAGGAAGGCCCGGCCAATAAGCAATTCATCCGGCACCGTGCCCCAGAATCGACTGTCTCGACTGTTGTCCCGGTTATCGCCGAGGACGAAATAGTTACCCTCGGGCACAACCATTTTGAAGTTGAACAGCGACGCGCCCGGCTGCACCAGAATCTCATGCACGTGCCCGTCCAGATTCTCTTTCCGCAGGCTCGCGCCGCTCATGCTCGTTCCCGAACCGGTGCCGGAGAAGTTACCCAGAATGACCTGCTCTGCAGCCTCTCCGTTCACATATAAAACTTTATTGTAGTACGCGATTCGGTCGCCGGGTAAACCAACTACCCGTTTTATGAAGGGCGTCGCAGGATCTTCGGGCGAACGAAACACGATTACATCGCCTCGTTCAGGCGAGCCCAGCTCGATAATTTTTGTATCAGCAATGGGCAGCCGGATTCCGTAGCCAAACTTGTTGACGAGAATGAAATCCCCGATAAGTAACGTAGGCATCATCGATCCCGAGGGTATACGGAACGGTTCCGCTACGAACGATCTAAGAACCAGCACGATAAGAAAAATGGGAAAGAACGAGCGTGCGTATTCGACGATTTTGGGAGTTTGGTAAGCCGTTGCAGCAGCAGCGGCGCCGCCGGATTCCCCGCTGTTTCCGCCGTCGGAGTCCGCGCCTTCGGGCTGAGCAAGGCGCCGGCGCGGGGCAAAAAAAGCCGCATCTACCGCCCAGATCAAACCCGTAATCACCACCAGCAGCACCATGATTGTCGGGAAATCGAATCTCACCGCTCTCTCCCGACGTCGAGAACCGCGAGAAACGCTTCCTGCGGAATCTCGACTTTTCCTAGCTGCTTCATCCTTTTCTTTCCTTCTTTCTGCTTTTCCAAAAGCTTGCGTTTGCGGGTGACGTCGCCGCCGTAGCATTTCGCGGTGACGTTCTTGCGGAGCGCCTTGACGGTCTGGCGGGCGATGATTTGAGACCCCACCGCCGCCTGCACGGCGACGTCGAACATTTGCCTGGGGATGACTTCCTTCATCTTCTCCGTCAGGGCGCGGCCCTGGGATTGCGCCCTACCGCGATGGACGATTGTAGAGAGCGCATCGATGCGCTCGCCGTTAATGAGCACGTCGAGCTTGACCAGGTCGGCCACCTGGAAGCGTACGAAATGATAGTCCAGCGACGCGTACCCGCGGCTCGCGGACTTCAGCCGATCAAAAAAGTCGAGCACAACTTCGGCCATCGGAATCTCGTAGCTGAGCGAAACCTGTCTTCCCACGTAATGCAGCTTCTTCTGCGTGCCCCTTTTCTCTTCGCAAAGACCGATCACATTCCCCAGGTGCTCATCAGGAACGAGTATATCGGCGATAACGATAGGCTCCCTGATCTCCGCTATTTCGTTGGACGGCGGGAGCTTCGCCGGGTTCTCCACCTGTTTTATCTCACCGCCGGTGGTCAGCACCTCGAACACGACGGTGGGCGCGCTGGTGACCAGGTCGAGGCCGTATTCCCGCTCCAGACGCTCCTGCACAATCTCCATGTGAAGCATGCCGAGAAACCCGCACCTGAACCCGAACCCGAGGGCAACCGACGTCTCCGGCTCGTAGTGCAGCGAGGCGTCGTTCAGCCTGAGCTTGGCCAGGGCATCGCGAAACGCTTCGTAATCGTTGGTGTCCGACGGAAACATTCCGGCAAAGACCTGGGGCCTCACCTGCTTGAATCCGGGCAGCGGGCGTTTGGCGGGTTTGATGGCGCCGGTGATGGTATCTCCCACGGGGGCGCCGTCGATGTCCTTGATTCCGGCCACCAGGTATCCCACCTCGCCGCAGTGAAGCACCGGCGTGTCCTTGCGCTTTGGCGTAAAAATTCCGACGTTGTCTATCTCGAACCGGTTTCCGGTTGACATGACGATTATCTTCTCGCCGCGGCGAAGCTCTCCAGATTTCACCCGAACCAGCGAGACCACGCCCAGGTAGTTGTCGAACCATGAATCGATAATCAGCGCCTTAAGCGTGTCGTCTTCCGGTTCCGGCGGCGGCGGAATGCGCTTCACCAGCACCTCGAGTAATTCCCTCACCCCCTCGCCGGTCTTGGCGCTTACTCGGATAGCGTCCTTTGCCTCGATACCGATGATGTCCTCGATCTGCTCGATGGCCCGATCGGGTTCCGCCGAAGGGAGATCGATCTTATTCAGCACCGGGACCACTTCGAGCCCCTGGTCAATTGCGGTGTATGAGTTGGCGACGCTTTGCGCTTCCACGCCCTGCGCAGCGTCAACCACTAAAAGCGCGCCCTCGCAGGCGGCCAGAGACCGGGACACCTCGTAGGAAAAATCCACGTGCCCTGGCGTATCGATAAAGTTGAGCTGATAACGCTTGCCGTCCGAGGCGTCAAAGAACAGGGTCACGCACTGGGCTTTGATGGTGATGCCCCGCTCGCGCTCGATATCCATGGAGTCGAGCACCTGATTCGCCATTTCGCGGTTGCTCAATCCTCCGCAAATCTGGATGAAGCGATCGGCCAGGGTGGATTTTCCGTGGTCGATGTGGGCGATGATGGAAAAGTTACGAATATGATCCATGGCCAAGCAAGCCGCTCTTCCGGTCCGCTGTGCGCGCACGCGTCCACCCGCGGGCCGTGCGTCCGGGCGCCCGGGTTCGCTCGATGCTCATGGGGAGAAAAAGGGCAGCGCGCCGCTTAAGGATAGGCGAAAAGTTAAGCCTCGGGTGGACACAATGGCGGCGTAGTCTACTTAAACTCCCGCCTCCCCACCACACGCGGCCCGACGAGAGCGGTGGCGGATACGACGGGCGGAGCGTCCTCTTTTCAGCCGCTGTGACGATTAAGCCGCGGCCAAGGTCATTCGTCGGATTTCAGGGCGAGAAAAATAGGATTCCCCTGTCGCTGCACCAGCACCGACACCGCCTTGTCTTTCGGCAGGCCCTTCGCCAGTTCCTTGAAGTGGGTGCTGCTTTTGACCTTGGTGTTGTTGAGCATGAGGATGACGTCACCCTTTCTGATCCCCGCTCGACTTGCCGGTCCAGGCGACACGTTGTCGACAAGCACGCCGTTCTCCTTGATGTCGTGCTCCTCGCGCTGCTCCGCGGTGAGGTCGATTACCGTGAGCCCGAGCTTGTCGGCGGTGGCACCGCCTTCAGGCTCCCGGGACGCGAGTTTGAGCTCTTCTTCCTCGGGAAGCTCCGCAATCAGCACCTTGAGCGTGCGGGATTTCCCTTCCCGCAGAATTTCAACGGGCACCCGCTCCCCCACCTGGGTGCTGCCGACAATGGGTGGAAGCTCGGACGAGCGGTTCACGTGCCGACCGCCAAACTCAAGCACGATGTCGCCCACCTGGAATCCCGCCTCCTCCGCCGGACTGTCCGGCAGGACTTTGGCAATCAGCGCGCCCTCGGGCTTCTCCATTCCGAAGGACTCCGCCAGCTCGCGGGTCACGTCCTGAATCAGCACGCCGAGCCAGCCCCGGGAAACGCGCCCCTTGTCGCGAAGCTGATCGGCCACGTTCATCGCCACCTTGATAGGAATGGCGAACGACAGGCCCATGAATCCACCGGTCCGGCTGAAAATCTGAGAGTTGACCCCGACGACCTCGCCCTGGAGGTTGAACAGCGGACCGCCCGAATTGCCCGGATTGATGGCCACGTCCGTTTGAATGAACGGCACGTAGTTCTCTCTCGGCAGGCTGCGACCCTTGGCGCTGACAATCCCCGCCGTAGCCGAATGCTCGAATCCGAAAGGTGAGCCGATGGCCAGTACCCACTCCCCCACCTTTAGGTCGGCGCTGCTTCCCAGCTTGACCACTGGCAGGTTGCTGGCGTCTATTTTCAACAGCGCTATATCGCTGCGATCGTCGCTT
>JBFIYQ010000087.1:0-8768 GCA_041605275.1 Gammaproteobacteria bacterium | reverse complement strand
GCCCGTCCCGACTAGCTTAACTGATCGAACGAGCGATCAGCGAATCGGCATCGCGTACTGGAGGCCGCCGTCGGTCCACTGGGCGTTCACGCCGCGCGAAAGCTTGAGCGCGGTGTTGGGTCCGACGTGTCGGTCGTAGCTCTCGCCGTAGTTGCCCACCTGCTTGACCACGTTGTAGCACCAGTCATTAGGCAAACCCAGGCTCTTGCCCATGTCTCCCTCGGTGCCGACGTGACGCTTGATCTGCGGATTGGAAGTATTGGCCTTCATCTCGTCGACATTCTTCGAGCTGAGACCATATTCCTCGGCTTCAACCATGCAGTAAAGCGTCCACTTGACGATGTCGAACCACTGATCGTCGCCGTGACGAACGACGGGTCCCAGCGGCTCTTTGGAGATCGTCTCCGGGAGCACCATATGCGCGTCCGGATCTTTCAGCTTCAGGCGCTGCGCGGCCAGACCGGAACGGTCGGTGGTGTACACGTCGCAGCGACCGGAGTCGTAGGCCGCGACCACCTCGTCTGCTTTCTCGAACACCACCGGCTTGTAGTTCATGTTATTGGCCCGGAAAAAGTCCGCCATGTTTAGCTCAGTGGTGGTGCCGATGTTCACGCAGACCGCCGCGCCGGCCAGCTGCTTGGCGCTAGTGACGCCGAGGTCCTTGCGCACCATGAAGCCCTGACCGTCGTAGTAGTTAACGCCGGCGAAATTGAGGCCGAGCGCCGTGTCCCGGACAAGCGTCCAGGTGGTGTTGCGGGAAAGGATATCGACCTCACCGGACTGCAGCGCGGTAAAACGCTCTTTGGCAGACAGCGGTGAATACTTGACCTTATTGGCATTGCCGAAGACGGCTGCCGCGACCGCGCGACAGAGATCCACATCGAGACCGACCCAGTTGCCGCTCTGGTCCGGGTTGGAAAATCCCGGTAGGCCCTGGCTCACTCCGCACTGCAGGTTACCCTTGGCTCTGACGTCCTCCAGCGTGCCCGCCTGGGCTACGCCGGCGAAGGCCAGGGAAACCAACGCCGCAGAAACGGCGAGTTTCTTGACGAGTTTCATTTTGACTCCTCCACTAGCTTATTGATTTGCGTCTTATTTGAATGGCCAGACCCGGCTCCGGAAGACGCCCCGGACCCGCTCCAGTCAATCAATTCCGTAGCGCCGGAAGAAAGCTACCATAACCTTCCGCGGAGCCTCAAGACAATCCTTTATCCTCAGGCATTTATGGCGGCAATCAGGCGGTCCGAAGCGGCCTTCCAGCGGCTTTTTTGACCTTCCGGGAAATACAAGACCCCGGGCAAGCTCGGATTGAACACGCGGGCTGAGCAGGCAGGCGGCGGTGCTCCATCCAACCTTGAAACGGGGTCGAAGCGTGGCGCGCGAGTCACCGGGAGAGGCCGCCCCAGCGTGACAGGGTGGCGAGACAGTTCCGCCGGGTTAGACTATCCCGGCATCCGGTGAACAGGGCGCCGAAGATAAAATACCGCGCCGCCGGTTCGGGCCCCGTGTTTTCAAATCGCCGTCCCCTCAGGTGCGAGTCGAAAAAACCGGCCAGGTCAACCGCATGAAGGAGTAAGCCGCATGAACATCTCCGAAAATGCAAAAAGCACCGCTAATGCTGTCTGCGCCCTTTTGGGCGTGGAACCCGATGAGGATCAAAGCAGTCAGGTCGCTCGAGTCATCGAGCGGAGCATCGTTTCCGCCGTGCTCAGCGAAGCGGAACGCCATACTCACATGGTCATGAGCTGCTGCTCGGCGGACCTGGACATGGCGCACAAGCTCACCGACGAGATTCGCGCCTCGACCAATGCCCTGTTAGCCAATCTGTCGAGCATGCGTTAATACCGTAGCCCCTCGTTACAAAGCGACCAATGAAGGAACCGAGCTTTACTGTTGGAATCGAGGAAGAATATCTCCTCATCGATCCAAAGACTCGAAATCTCATCGCCGAAGCGCCGCCGACCATGATGTCGGAATGTGAAGCGCTGCTCGAAGGCCAGGTCACGCCCGAGTTTTTGCAGTGTCAGATCGAAATTGGCACCCGGGTATGCGAATCGCTGGACGGGGCCCGCGACGATCTGTCCAGGCTTCGACGAACTGTGTCCAGTGTCGCGCGCACCCACGGGCTCGAAATTATCGCTGCGTCCACCCATCCGTTCGCCGTCTGGGGAGAGCAGAAGCGCACCGAAAAGGAACGCTACGCCACTATCGCCAAAGATCTGCAGGAGGTGGTGCGCCGGCTGATGATTTCCGGGATGCACATTCACGTGGGGATCGAAGACGAAGATCTGCGAGTGGATTTGATGGGCCAGGTGGCCTACGTGCTCCCGCATCTATTGGCGCTCAGCACCTCATCGCCCTTCTGGCAGGGTCATCACACCGGGCTCAAATCCTACCGCATCGCCGTCTGGAACGAGCTGCCCCGAACCGGCTTGCCCGAACACTTCGAGAGCTTCGCAGAGTTTGAGCGTCACGTGGAGGTCATGGTTCAGGCGGGACTGATCGAAGAAGGCTCGAAAATCTGGTGGGACATTCGCCCCAGCGTCAAATTCCCCACCATAGAGATGCGCATCAGCGACATATGCACGCGTCTCGAGGATACGATTTGTATCGCTGCGCTCTACCGCTGCTGGCTGCGCATGCTCTACCGGCTGCGGCGAAACAATCAGCGTTGGCGCAAGTATTCCAACATGCTCGTTAACGAGAATCGATGGCGCGCCCAGCGCTATGGCGTCGACCAGGGTCTGGTGGACTTCGGCCGCGGTGAAATCGTCCCTTATCCGGTGCTGCTCGAGGAGATGCTGGTGCTGATTCGCGAGGATGCGCAGTTCTTCGGTTGTGTCGCCGAAGTGGAGCATGCCCGCGCAATCCTTGATCGCGGCACCAGCGCCCATTGGCAGGTCAAGACCTACGAGGAGACAATCGCCGACGGCGCTTCCAAGGACGAGGCGCTCAAGGCCGTGGTGGATATGCTGGTCAAAGAGACGATGTACGGGCTGGAGAATTAAAAGCGAATTCAAGTTTCAGCTCCGCGTGTCGTATCCGGCATGTCGAATATCGGGGAAAACGCAGACGGTAGATGGCGGTGGGGCGACGGAAAGACTCTGTATACCCGCGCGCGTTCTAACATCTAACCTCTTTTAAGACCCGTTCAGAGGTGATGGTTCCTTGATCTAATGTCGGCGCACGATTTCGAATTTCGATCCATCGAAGGCGAGCCGCTGCCGTTGAAGCGTTTCGCCGGCCACCCGGTGCTGGTCGTCAATACCGCCTCGGAATGCGGCTACACGCCCCAGTATGCGGGCCTGCAATCCCTGTGGCGCGATTATCAGAAAGCCGGGCTCGTCGTTCTCGGCGTTCCGAGCAACGATTTTGGTGATCAGGAGCCCGGCAGCGAAGCGCAGATCAGGCAATTTTGCCAACAGAATTACGGCGTAGATTTTCCGATGACCAGCAAGGTTTCAGTGCTGGGCGGAAGCGCCCATCCTTTCTATCGCTGGATTGAATCCGAGTTCGGCGAGGCGGCCGCGCCCCGCTGGAACTTCCATAAATACCTCATCGGTCCGGACGGTTCGCTGGTGGGGATGTGGCCATCAGACGTCGAACCCCGAACCGAGGCGATAGAGGACGCCATCAAAGCGCTGGTCTAGCCGTCGGCGGGTCTGCCCCCCGGCGGGACCGACGGGTCACGAGCCAGACGCCCAGCACGATCAGCGTCAGCGCCGCCCAGGCGTCGGCGCCGGGGACTTCGCCGAGAAAAATCATGCCCAAGGCAACGCCGATGGCGGGGGTGAGAAAATTCACCTGGGAGAATATCGCCGCCCCCACGGTGCGGATGAGATAGAAATAGATCAGCGCGGCGAACCCCGTCGACACGATGCCGAGAACCACGACCGCCGCCGTTGATGCGAAGCTCGGAGATAGAGTCAGCGGCGACTCCAGAAGCAAAGCAATCGGAATCATCAACAGCGCGCCGGTGGTCAGGGATCCGGCGGCCATGAGCACGTCGGGAAGATTAGCGAAGCGGCGCACGAACACGGTGGTGATGGCGTAACACAGCGCCCCGCCGACCACCGCCAGCTGGGCCGCCACCTGCGCCCCGAGGCCCGAGAGGGCGGAGAAGCCCACCAGCAGCACGGTTCCGGAAAATCCCAACAGCACCCCCGCCGCCCGCCGCCCGGTGAGCCGCTCGTCGTGAACGAAGGCGTGGGCGAGCAGGGCCGTGGCTACGGGCATTACCCCCATGAGAATGGCCGCAAGTCCGCTGTCCACCTCCAGCTCGCCCCACGCAATCAGGGTGAAAGGCACGGCGTTTCCCATCACGCCGACGAACGTGAACGCGCTCCACGCCCGAAAGGTGAACGGAAGCCGATACCCTTTTGCGTAGGCAATGGCCGCCAGCATCACTGCCGCGAGCATCAGTCGGGCGGCCGCCATGGTGGCCGGCGGAATGGTGGCGACGCCAATCTTGATGAACATGAAAGAAGAGCTCCAGATCCCCGCCAGCAGAAGCAGCAGCGCGAGCTGGCGCCAACTTGCCTCCGGAGGAACGACCACCGCGGAATTCATTGCAGTTACCTGGGCCCAGTTTTCATCGAACCCGCGGGATACTCTCACGCCGAAGCGAGGGATAAAAAGCACGCCGGGGCACCGGTCGCCCCTCCGTCGACGCTGTGAGACACTTCGTGACCCTCGCGACGCCGCCGCTCGCGGCGGAGGACTGTGATATGAGCACTTCGATCAGCGTTATCACCCTCGGCGTGGACGACGTGGACACCGCGTCGCGCTTCTACGTTGAAGGTCTCGGAATGAAAACGGGCAGCGTGAAGGGCGGGGTCACTTACTTCGACACCGGCGGAACCTGGCTGGCCGTCTTTCCGCGCCGTGCGCTGGCGCGCTACGCCGGCGTTTCTGCAGAGGGTGAAGGGTTTTCCGGAGTGACGTTGTCGATAAACGTGGATAGTCGTGACGCCGTGGACGCGCTTCTGAAGCGCGCCTCAAGGTCCGGCGCGGCGGTAGTCAAGGCGGCGGGAGACGTCAGCTGGGGGGGCTATACCGGCTGGATTCGCGATCCGTACGGTCACCTCTGGGAGGTGGTATGGAACCCGCGGCCGTTTATAGGCCTTGATGCGTGATGCGTGATGCGTGATGCGAAGAGCGTAATCCGCTCCGATTCTCTGTCATGCCCCGCTACGCGTCACGCATCACCTCTTTCGCGTCACGCGTTACCCGTCACGCGTCACGACCTCAGGCCGCCGCATGTCTCTGCAGAAACTCCGCCACCGGCGTGAACGGGCGATTCTGAAAGCGTCCCGCTTCTTCCAGTATCAGCTCTCCACCGGCGCAGGTCAGTCCCCGGGCGAGCCAGCGGTTTCGCCGACACGCTTCGATAGGGCCGTGCTCAGCGATCAAACTGACGAAGGGCAGCAGCGCTTCCGCATATCCCGCCGACGCGGTGGCCGGCGCCGCGCCCGGGATATTGTCGACGCAGAAATGCCGGATCCCGTCCACCTCATAGACCGGATCCTCCCATTTGGTCGCCCGCGTGGTTTCGATGGCGCCCGCGGGGTCGCAGGAGATGTCAGCGATCACCGCGCGGGGCTTCATTTGCTTCAGCATCTCGCGGGTAATCAGGTGATCCTTTCGCTGTTTGTCCCAGAGCACGCAGTTGACCACCAGATCGGCATGCGGGAGATGGGCCGGAAGCTCGGAAATATCGAACGCCTGGAAATCCTGCTTGTGCCAAGTGAACATGGCCTCCCGGCGCGCACCGCGTGAAACGTCCAGCCCGACCACCGACATGCCGAGGCCCAGCAGGGTGCGCAGCGCACCCCGCCCCACGCCGCCGAGACCGATTACGAGCGCCCTGGCCGCGGGTGCGCCGAAGTGCGCCATGAAGTGTCTCCCGCTGCCGCCGTAGGGCGCGAGCACCAGCCGAACGCCTTCCAGCGCGCCGATTTCGCCGGCCAGAACGCTGTTCGGCGATCCGAACTCGTGGGTTTCTTCGGCGGCGATGGCGACCAGGCCGACATCGAGCAGACGATCTACCTGCCTGCGATCGGCCGCGCCGTGAATGTTGGTGAATACCACGTGCTCAGGCCGTAGATAACCGAACTCGGCCGGCAGGATTTCCTTGACCTTGACGATGAGCTCGGCGTTGGCATAAACGGCATCGCCGGAGTCGGCGATGGACGCGCCCGCGGCCGCGTACTCCGAATCCGTCGCATCGGAAAGTATTCCCGCGTCCCGCTCAACCAGGAGCGAGTGACCGAGCGCCACCAGCCGCTCAACCTGCGGCGGCAGCAGAGCCACGCGCCCCTCCTGGGATTTGATCTCTCTCGGAATTCCTATGCGCATTATTACGTGATGCGTGATGCGTGATGCGTGATGCGTGATGCGTGATGCGTGATGCAAAGAGCGTAATCCGCTCCGATTCTCTGTCATGTCGCGTTACGCGTTACCCGTTACGCGTCACCTCTTGTCGCGTCACCCGTTACGCGTTATCTAGAACTCCTGTCCTTTCGGCATAAATCCCCGTTTGCGGGGATCGTCGACGATGCGGGTCTCCTGATCATAGGGAACGAAACCGGCGCGCTGATAAACCGCGATGGCGGCGGGGTGGTCCAGATTGCAGGTGTGCACCCATACCCTCGATCGCCGCTTACGCCAGGCTTCGTCCACCGCCCAGTCGAGAAAATGGTGCCCTAAGCCCCGCCCGATGAAATCCGGCACCAGGCCGAAGTAGGAAAGCTCGACCTCGTCCTCAATGCGCAGATCCAGCTCGGCAAAGCCCGCGGGCACGCCGGCGCAATGGAGCACGTAGATTTCAACCTCCAGGTCGGTGATGATTTCCTTGAGCGCATCGTCTTCGAGCAGTCGGCGCTCGTACCAAAGCCACGGACCGCCCACGGTGTTGTAAAGGTAACGATAAAAGGAAACAGTCGGCTGTTCCGCACGCATCAGCGCGAGCTTTTCGCCCCGGTGCACCAGCTGCCGCCGGGGTGGCGGCTTGAGCATCTCCAGGTAGGTGATGATCATTTCCAACTTTCCGCGCGGCACCCGGCGAACCCGCTGTCCGCGTTTACGAATCGGCGTAATGGGTAAGCGGGAAACGCGGCTTCGCGGAAATTTACCGGCCATTATTCGCGCGGTCCGCGACGCTGGGATCGATTCGCCTGCTCGACATGATGCTGGTGCGCCTTGAGCTCGCCAACGGGTTCTAGCTCCTCCGGGTTCAGGGGCGCCCGGGCTCGGGCGCACCGCCCTGGGCCCGCGGCACGGTGTGAGGATAATACAGGCATACCCCTTGGGCGTCGCTCCCCGTCCTGGTTCAAGCCGTATCGGCCGAGGCAACGCCAGGCCTCCCGGAACCCGGACCCCTCACCAAAGCTTGCAGGGGACGAGCCTGGCCCGCAGTCTAGACGCCGGGAACAGAAATCCGCCGCTGGGTACGACGACCCGACAGGCTTCGCCGACCCAAGGCCCCGGTCTATGATCGGGCGAGATATTGCCGCCCGGACGGATACGCCCCTCCGGGGGCGGGGCACAACCGGCCGCACCGGGCGATCCACAGCGTATGAAACGCGTTTACAGCTCAGACAACCCGCTGATAGTGGGGCACCTCAAAAGGGTGCTGGAGGAGAACCACATTGCCTGCGTCATCCGCAATGAGTACCTGCTCGGCGGGGCCGGCGAGCTCCCGCCCATCGAGTGCTGGCCGGAGCTTTGGGTGTTGGAAGATTTTCAGCAGGAAAAGGCCCGGGCGCTAGTGGAGTCGATACTGGCCATGGGCGAGGCGCCCGCCGGAGACTGGCGCTGTGGCCGCTGTGGCGAGCCCCTGGAGGGGCAGTTCACCGCCTGCTGGGCCTGCGGCGCCGAGCGCCCGCCGGCACCCCTGAGGGAAGACTGAGCACGTGGACGCGGGACTGACGCTGGTCATCGGAAACAAAACCTACTCCTCCTGGTCGCTGCGACCCTGGCTGTTGCTCAAGCACGCCGGTCTGGCTTTCGAGGAACTCAGAATTCCGTTCGAAAGCGACCAGTGGAAGCGCGAGATTCATCAGCATTCTCCTTCTGGAAAGGTTCCGGTGCTGAAGGACGGCGGCCTCAAGGTCTGGGACACCCTTGCCATTTGCGAATACGTCAACGAGCGCTTCATGACCGGCCGCGGCTGGCCACAGGACCCCGAGGCGCGGGCGGTGGCACGGTCGGTGAGCGCCGAGATGCATTCGAGTTTCCCTCATCTCAGGCAGCATCTTCCGATGAACTGCCGCCGAAGATTTCCCGGATTTCCCATTCCCGACAGCGCCGCCATGGACATTGCGCGGGTACTCGAAATCTGGCGAATGTGCCGTCTCACCTACGGTGACTCGGGCCCCTGGCTGTTCGGCGAGTACTCCATTGCCGACGCGATGTTTGCCCCAGTGGCGCTGAGATTTCACGGCTACGACGTGAGTCTTTCCGGAACCGAGGCCGGTTACGTCGTCAGCGTGCTTGAAGACCCGGCCGTCGGCGAATGGGTTCGGGCGGCGGCAGACGAGACCGAGTTCGTGGCTGAGGAAGAGGTCGACCACCCCCATGAGGTTTTCGTCTGAGCGTTTCGCTGCTGATAAACTGACTCGCTAAACGCGCTTCAGCAGACTATCAGCGATTATTCCCGTGAAGTTTCTTCGAACCATTCGACTCGACGATTCCGACGTTCAGGTTTACGAGCGCGCCGCAGAACCCGGGGAGTGGGCGGTAACGGGATCTTTCGCCTTTCTGGACAT
>JBFIYQ010000086.1:0-8806 GCA_041605275.1 Gammaproteobacteria bacterium | reverse complement strand
GCCAATGCCGTGGCCCAGGCCTACATCGACTTCGGGCTGGAATCGAGAAGCTCCAACGTTCAGCAGGCAACCGGCTTTCTCAGACAGCGTATCGAGGAACTCAAGGTCAAGCTGGAAAAATCCGAGCAGGCGCTGCAGGAGTTCCAGCAGGCGGAAGGCCTGGTGGATACGCAAAACCGCGAGAAGATCGTCGGCGCTCAGCTGGGCAGCCTCACCGCCGAGCTGATCAAAGCGCAGGCCGCCAGAAGCCAGGCGGAAGCGCGCTACGGTCAGGTGAGGTCATATATCGCCAACCGCAGTGATTACGAATCCCTGGTGACCGTTATCGGAAATCCTCTGGTGCTCGATGCCCACCGCAATCGAGTCGAAATGGAGCGGCGCGTCTCGGAGCTCGGCGAGCGTTACGGTGAGAAACATCCGCGAATGCGCGCTGCGCTGGCGGATTTGAAACAGGCAGAATCACGGCTTCGCGTTGAAGTGGAAAAAGCCGTGGAGACCGTGCGCAAAGAGTTCGAAGTCGCCAAGGCTCAGGAGCGCGAGCTGAAAAATATCATCGACGCCCAGCAGGCGGAGATGCGCACCCTGTCTGGAAAGGCGTTTTCCCTCGCCAAGCTCGAGCGCGAGGTCGAAGCCAACCGCCAGCTCTACGAGAGCTTCGTTGCCAGGTACAAGGAAGCGGACATTGCCGACGAGTATGACGTCAGCAACGTGCGCATCATCGACGAGGCCAAGGTGCCCAGCGGGCCGTTCAAGCCCAACAGACAGCGTATGGTTTTCATCTCGGTGCTGATCGGACTGATGTTCGGCGTGTTCTTCGCCATCGTTCGTTCGCGTCTCGACGACACGGTCAAGGTGCGCGAGGACGTCGAGAGCCGCCTCGGGCTGCCGATGCTCGGAATGCTCCAGCGGGTCAAAGTCAGCCAGCGCAAGGGTCAGACCATTGATCAGTACGTGCTTACCGATCCGCGCACGCCGTTTTCCGAGGCCGTGAACGATATTCGCACGGCGATTCTGTATTCGGACGTGGACAATCCACCCAGCGTGGTGCTTCTGACTTCGTCCATCGCCCAGGAAGGGAAAACGGCGCTGGCGTGTAATCTGGCGCTGGCGTTTAGAAAGCGCGGCAAAACGCTCCTTTTAGACGGGGACTTGAGAAAAGGGCGGCTGTCAAAAGTGTTCGGGGTCAAGGCGGACAGGCCCGGCATCACCGATGTGGTGCTGGGAGAATGCGAGCTCAAAGATGCCATCCTCGCGCATCCCGAAGCGCAGGACATGTTCCTGCTCTGTGCGGGAACGGTACCGCCTAACCCGCTGGAAATTGTTTCCTCACGGAAATTTGCCCGCGCCATCGAAGATCTGCGAAAGATGTTCGACTACATCATTATCGACGGCGCGCCCGTGCTGCCGGTGAGCGACAGCGTGGTGCTTGGGCACGTGGTAGACGCGGTGGTGTTCACCATTCAAAGCCAGCAAACCACGTTCAAGGCGGTGGAGGAATCCTTGCGCCGCCTGGCCTCCGGCCGTATCCGCCCCGCGGGCGTCGTTTTGCAGCAGGTCGATCTCGGCGCGCTGGAGAGCTACTCAAGGGGATACCGCGGCATGTATCGGGGCTACTCCGCCTACCAGTATCAGCACCAGCCCTCGGGCTAGCTTCAATCCCTTTTTACGGAAATCCGTAATCCTCGACCGCCAAGCGCAATCTGAGCGTGAGCCGATGAGTCGTGCTGCCGCAGCAACGGCCGCCGCCGCCTGCTTTGCCGCGGCGGTCCTGGCGCTGGCGTGGTCGTGGGCCGATTTGACCGTCAGCGCCGCCCGGGCGCCCGAGAGACCCAAGCAACTGGCACAAATGACACCGCAGCGCTGGCAGCAAGCCTTCCAGCGCCTTTACCAGGCCCGTGCTTTGGACCCGCTCAACGCGAGATACGCCGCCGAGCTCGGCCGGCATTACGCCTGGCTCGCCTGGCGCAGCGGAGGCGTGGCGAATGCGGCCCGGGCCCACCGCCAGCGTTCCCGGGCGGCCTACGCCGAAACCATCGGCCATCGCCCTAGCTGGGGCTTCGCCTGGGTCAATTTCGCCGAAGCCCGGCTGCTGGAAGGCGTCATCGACGGGCACACCGGAGCCGCGCTGGAGCGCGCTCTCGAGTTGGCGCCGTGGGAGACCAAGACCCAGCTCAAATCTCTGCTGGTGGCGTTTTCCATCTGGGACGGCTTGAGCGAGCGTCAGCGATCGATGACCGTGGCCACGCTCGAGCGCACCCTCACGGGCGGCGATGACGTCGACCTCATTCTGCGCATGGCGGTGCACGCCGGTCAGGCATCTCTGGTGGCGGGCATGCTGTCTCAAGATAGGCACCGCGAGCTGCTCAAACACATCATTGCCCAGAGCAGTCGTTGAGATTCCAGGCGCGAACACTGATTGATTAATATGGAAACTTTCAGCGACCGACGCTCCGCCACAGCTTCGCTGCTGTTTCTGGGATTGCTTCTGCTGATTGCCTGGCTGCCGGTGCCGCTGGGCAGCAATCGGGTCTGGTCGGCGGCGCTGATGCACGCTGCCGCCATGGGACTGCTGGGCGTGTGGTGCCTCCGCTTCGTCGGTCATGCTGCCGGCGTCACGCCGGCGATACGCCGTGGCAAGCCGGCGCTCGCCCTATTCGCGGTTTGGATGACATACGTGGCGTTCCAGTCGCTGCCGCTGCCGACGGGGATGCTGGCGGCGCTCAGCCCCCGGGCGTTCGAGCATTACTCGGCTGCGGCCGGAGCGGGATACACGCCGCTGTCGAGCTTGAGCCTGGATCCGGGGTCAACCCTCGCCATGCTGCAGAAGCTCGCCGCCTATATTGCGCTGTTCTTTCTCACTCTGGCGCTGCTGACCTCGCGGCGTCGACTCAGACTCATGCTGATAGTGCTGACCCTCGTCGGCACGGTCGAGGCCTTCTACGGCATCCTGGCCTACGTCGGTCGCGGACACTTCGTGCTCTGGTATCCCGGGATCGCGGGAAATTCGGTTTCCGGCACCTACGTCAATCGAAATCACTTCGCCGGGCTGATGGAGGTCACGATTCCGGCCGCCATCGGACTGTTGATTACGCGATCTTCGCCGCATTACGGACGCGGCTGGCGCCAAACGCTGAGAAGCGGTATGGACTTCGTGCTCAAAGACACCGGCTGGGTGTCCTTTTGCCTCCTCATCATGTCCACGGCGCTGATCTTGAGCACCTCCCGGGGCGGCGTCGCGGCGCTGGTCTTTTCCGTCGGATTCGTCGTCGGGCTGGCGGTGCTGTTTCGAAGCGGCAGGGCGGTGGAGTCCCGGATCCCGCTGAAAGTCGGCGTACTGGCGATCGTCGGCGTCGCCTGGCTGGGTGCGGGCGGCATTGGGGAAAAACTGGAAAATGTAGGCTTCGCCAATAATCGCGGCGACATTCGAGAAGCGATCTACGCCATGGTCGGAGATTTCTGGCTGACCGGTTCGGGAGCGGGAACCTTTCAGTGGGTGTTTCCCGCCTACAAGACCGAGGCGCTGGGAAGCGGCTACTACGAGCACGCTCACAATGATTTCCTTGAGCTCTTGTCGGAGCAGGGCGTGATCGGCTTCGCTCTCGCGGCCGTCGCAATCGGGATCTTGTTAATCAAAATTATTTCGGCTTACCTTCGCCGCCGCGACCCGCTGATGCGGGCCGCGTTGTTTTTTTCCCTATGCGCATCCACCTCGCTGCTGGCGCACGGCATGGTGGATTTCAATCTCAATATTCCCGCCAACGCGGCGCTCTTCTTTATTTCGCTCGGCGTCGGTCTGGTGGCTGCTGATCTCGATCTTGGAGGCGTAGGCCGCGAGAGGCTTTACCGGGATTCGACGTCGGCGGACGATTCGGGCGGACAACATTTGAGGCCAGCAGCATGAAAGTCATGGGCGACAAACGCATCCTGATCACCGGCGGCGCCGGTTTCCTGGGTTCGCATTTGAGCAAGCGACTGGTGGAAGAGGGTCACGACGTGCTTTGCGTGGACAACTACTTCACCGGTAGAAAGCGCAATATCCGCCCGCTGCTCGATTCTCCTAATTTCGAGCTGATGCGTCACGACGTGACGTTTCCGCTCTACGTCGAAGTGGACGAAATCTATAACCTGGCGTGTCCTGCTTCACCGGTGCACTACCAGCACGATCCGGTGCAGACCACCAAGACCAGCGTGCACGGAGCGATCAACATGCTGGGGCTCGCCAAGCGCGTGGGCGCCACCATTTTTCAGGCTTCCACCAGCGAGGTCTACGGCGATCCCGAGATCCACCCTCAGACGGAAGACTATTGGGGAAGAGTCAATCCGCTGGGGCGGCGGGCCTGCTATGACGAAGGAAAGCGCTGCGCCGAGACCTTGTTCTTCGATTACCGCCGCCAGCATAACCTGCCGATCAAGGTGGGGCGAATTTTCAACACCTACGGCCCCAATATGCACCCCAGTGACGGTCGGGTGATTTCCAACTTTATCGTGCAGGCGCTGCGCAACGAGCCGATAACGGTTTACGGCGACGGCGCTCAGACGCGATCGTTTTGCTACGTGGACGAGCTGGTCGAAGCCTTCATTCGAATCATGGCCACGCCCCCGGAGATCACGGGCCCGATCAATCTCGGCAATCCCGACGAATTCACCATCGGCGAGCTCGCCAAGAAAGTGATCGACCTCACCGGCTCGCGTTCAAAGATCAGGCGTGAGCCGCTGCCAGAGGACGATCCCATCCAGCGGCGTCCGGATATCACCATGGCTAAAGAAGTCCTCGGATGGACGCCGCACATCGGGCTCGACGAAGGACTGAAGAAAACCATTGGGTACTTCGACGCGCTGTTGTCGGAAGGGGACGGTTTACAAAACGATTAGGCGCGCGTGTCGACGCCGGGGCTTTCGCCACTCACCTGGCGTCGGCGAGTTTTCCGTAAACACCACGACATCGCTCCACCCGGGCGGACGCGCGCTGATCGCGCCGAGACGCCGCCAGGCCGACATGGAGGATGCCGTTTTGACCTGTAATCCGGAATTCCGCGGGCACGCTCGCGCGATTCCCGGTCGCGTATCCGGGTCCAAAGCAACCATAAGCCCCGCAGCAGTGCGCGCAATGTCGCCAGGTTAAATGAGCACATCAACAACCATCCACCCTGAGCGCCATGCGGCAATCGGTCGTCGGGAAAACGCTCAAGGAAGTGGGGGCAGTGACCGATCCGGGTCGAATGCCGCACGCCTTTTGCTCATGAATCGGGAATTTCGACCGTGGTCGGCGTTGTCCACCGCCGGACAGCGCCGGCGGCGACGAGGAACGCAAAGCTGAACGGCCTGCCGCGTCAGGAGCAACTGCCGGCTGCGCAACCCGGCGCGCAGGTGCGCCAGCTGTTGAGCGGCACGGCGTGGTCCGCCGGCGGGAGCCTGGCGGGCCGCCTGTTCGGATTTATCGGCACCATCATCGGCGCGCGCCTGCTGGGCGTCTCGGGCTACGGCGCTTTCAGCTTCGTGCAGTCCACGGTGAGCGTGGTCAACGCCTACGCCGGCATGGGCGTCGGCACCACGGCGACGCGGTTTGTGGCCGCCCAGGGCGAGAACGAAAGCGCAGCCAGAAGCGTATCCATCCGGCTCATCGGCTTTGGTTTCGTCGCCGCGGCGGTGGCTGCCGTTGCGGTGGGCGCGGCGGCGCCGTGGATCGCCGCCACGCTGCTGCAAAGGCCGGAGCTGAGCGGCGCCGTGCGCGCCGCAGCCTTACTGGTGCTGGCGGGGGTTGCCTGGGAATCGGTTCAGGGGGCCTTGAGCGGCTACCGAGAGTTCGCGCGCGTTGCTCTGTGCACGGCATCCGCAGGTATCGTCGGTCTCGCCGCGATTGTGTTGCTCACGCCGGCGCTGAAGCTACCGGGATTCATTCTGGCCCAGGCCATTGCCTCACTTACCGCAATCGGCGTCGGCCTCACGATGCTGGCGCGTCGATGGCAAGCGGGCGGGAGCGATACGCAAAACGAAGGCGAGCGTCTCGCAGTAATGCTGCGTTTCGGCGCAGTGTTTCTCGCCTCCAACGCCATCCTGGCGCCGGTCATGTGGCTGGTGGCGTGGCGCCTTTCGGCGCTGCCCGCCGGTCTGGAGGGTCTGGGCTATTGGGGCGCCGCTCACCAGCTGAAGAATATCGTCGCGCTTCTGCCCGGGCTCGTATCTCAGGTGGCGCTGCCGCTGCTTGCGTTTCATTCCGGCAGGCAGGTGCGATCCGAATTTCGCACCACATTACGCTCCAGCGTAATGATTTCCGGCGTCGCCGTGCTGCCGCTCGGAATACTGCTGATGCTGTTCTCCGCTCCACTGCTTTCGCTTTTCGGCGCGGATTTTCGCGGCGGCGCCGGGCTTGCCCAGGCGGTCATCGCCGGCAGCATTTTCCACCTTTTTGCCATGCCCATCGTCCACGCGCTCACCATCGGGAACGTCAATCTGACGGCGATGGCAAACCTGATCTGGGCGGCGGTGATTCTCGCCGTCGTCTGGTGGTTGGTACCGACCCAGGGCCCGCTGGCGGCGGGTCTCGGCTGGTTCGCGGCCCACGCGGGATCCATGGTGCTGACGGCCTTGCTCGTACGCCGACAGGGAGGCATCGACCGGGCAACCCTGGCCGACGTGGGCGTGGTGCTTTTTGCAGGCGCCGCCTCGCTTGTGGGCATGCTGAGCGACAACGACTGGATCACCTGGTTCGCTTTCGCCGTCGCTTGCGTCTGCTCGATCCGCTGGCTCAAGGAGCTTCGAGCCACGGCGCGGGAGCGATGAGGTCGCGATGGCAATTACCCACGCGATTGTTCTCGACGTGCGCTCCATCTGGGTCACGGAGTTTGCCCGCGCTCTGGCGAATCAGGTGACCACCATCGGCCTGCGACCCAGCATTCATAACTTCGGCCTGCTGCACCGCAGAGCGCGACCACTGGAAGGCGACGGCGCTTTGAGTCTTTTCGGCTGCCGGCTGCAGCGCGGATGGTGGCGGAACGCGCTTTTAAGCGAGGGCAGGAAGCTGCTTCGATTCGTGCAATCCCAGGCGCCGCTGACGTCATCAACCTGCGTGATTTTCACCTCTCCGCACTACGCGTTGGTGGCGGATCAATTTAGGCAATGCACCACTGCTTATTACGTCACCGATAATTTCCGCGCCTGTTTTGCCGATCAGGCAACCATAGCGGCGTTGGAAAAAAAGCTGGCGACAAGCGTAACCCACGTATTTCCCAACTCTGAGCGCATTCGCCGTTTCTTTGTCGATGAGGCGAAGGTCGAAGGCAACCGCGTCACGTTGATCCCCAACGGGGTGCGCGGCGAGAACATTCCTCCGCGGCCGCTTGATACGCCCGCCGAGCCGCCAAGGGAAATGCCGAAGCTGTCGCGTCCCTGGGCGTTGGTGATGGGCAATCTGGCCGCCAACACGGACTGGTCGCTGCTTGAAGCCGTGATCGCTAATACGCCTTGGCTCAACTGGGCGCTGGTGGGGCCCACGGAGATGCCCTGCGCTTCGCAGAAACACGAGCGCATACGGCGAAAACTTCTCGAGGAAGAAAAGAACGTGCGATACCTGGGCTGGCAGCCTCCCGGCACGCTTATGAGCTTTGCCCGGGCCTGCGACGTAGCGGTGCTGCCCTACATGAAACGTGAGCCCACTTACTCTGGCTCATCCACCCGCTCGTACGAGCACTTCGCCGCCAGCAGACCGATTCTCGCCAGCGAGGGCTTCGCCGAGCTGCTCGAAAGACAGCCGCTGGTGAGCATTTGTCGCTCCCCCTCGGAAATGGTGGCGGCCCTCGAGGATTTAAGGAAAAAAGGATTCCGCGATGGGCACGAGTCGGAGCGCTGGCAGCTGGCAAAGATCTCCACCTGGGAGCACAGGGCCGTGCGCATGCTGGAGGTTCTGGATTCGGATTCATGATTCAGCGTGAGCGGACAATCGATTGATTCGAGGATCAAGCTTGCAACAAGAAAACCACATGGCTACTCGCGCGGTGAACCGCGTGCTGCCGCGGCCAATTCGAGTGACCTTCGTGCACTATATGGACGATTCCCGTGCCGGCGGGTCGCTTCGGGTAGGCGAGGCCATCGCGCGCCACCTGGATCCGGCGGCCTTTGATACTCGGCTGGTGTTTGCCTACGGGGGCGCCGGCGCGGTAGCTAAGGAAATCCCCGAGAGGTGCCATTTTCTCCGCGCCACCGGCCCAGGCGATCCTTCCGCGTGGTCGCGAAGCCGGCGCTGGTTCCACGATTTTTCACCCGAGATCGTTCATTTTTTAGATCCGGTTTACTGGTTGCGGCTCTCGCTCCTCGGATTTCGAATGAAAAAAATCGTGCATATTCATGGCAAACCGCCTGCCGAGACCCTCGGTTTACGTCAGCGTTTGCTGAATCGAATTGCAATCGGGAGCGCCGACGCGCGCATATGTATCACTTATGGTTCTCAGGACGCGCTCATTAAGCTCGGTTGGGGAGATGATTCGAACAGTTTTGTCGTACACAACGGCGTAGACTGCGTTCGTTTTCAACCGAAGGAAAGCCGGCCCGAACTTCGGCAGCGTCTTGGAATTGGCCGGTCGTCCAAGGTGCTTGGTATGGTCTGCAGGCTGGTTCGCTACCGCGGTATTCAGGACGGAGTGCGCCTGCTCGCAAAACTCAGTTCGGACTTTATTCTTCTGCTTTGCGGCGAGGGACCCTTTCGTAAAGAAATTGAAAGGATGGCCGCGAATTACGGCGTTACGGACCAGATTCGTTTCGCCGGATCGGTGGACGACGTTCGACCGGCATATGCGGCAATGGATGCCTTTTT
>JBFIYQ010000085.1:0-8862 GCA_041605275.1 Gammaproteobacteria bacterium | reverse complement strand
TCAGGGTGGGCAAACTGCACCCCCATGGCGGCCGGAAGTCCGAAGCCCATGGTTCCGAGACCGCCGGAGTTGACCCAGCGGCGCGGCTTGTCAAAGGGATAGAACTGGGCCGCCCACATCTGGTGCTGCCCCACGTCCGAGGTGATGTACGCGTCCCCGCCGGTGATTTCGTAGAGCTTCTGAACCACGTACTGGGGCTTGATGCGCTCGTCGGACCACTCGTACTTGAGGCAGTCGATGGCGCGCCAGTCGTTAATGCGCTTCCACCAGGCATTCGAAGCGTCCGCGTCGGGCTTTCGGTTGCTCTCTTTGAGCATGGCGATCATTTCGCGCAGCACGCTGCCGACCGGACCGACGATAGGCACGTGGACTTTCACCGTCTTGGCGATGGAGGACGGGTCGATGTCGATGTGCACGATCTTCGCGTCGGGGCAGAATTTCTTCACGTCGCCCACCACCCGGTCGTCGAACCGGGCGCCGATGCCTATGAGCACGTCGCATTCGTGCATGGCCATATTCGCTTCGTAGGTGCCGTGCATGCCGAGCATGCCCACGAACTGCTTGTCCGTTCCCGGATAAGCGCCAAGACCCATAAGCGTGTTGGTGATGGGATAGCCGAGCAGCCGGGTGAATTCCCTCAGCTCCTCGGACGCGTTGTCGAGGATGACCCCGCCGCCGGTGTAAATCATTGGCCGCTTGGCAGAAAGGATCAGATCCAGCGCTTTGCGGATCTGGCCGGCGTGACCGCGCGTCACCGGGTTATAGGAGCGCATGGTCACGTTGGCCGGGTATTCGTACGGAATCTTGAGATCCGGGCGGGTGACGTCCTTGGGAATATCCACCACCACCGGGCCTGGACGACCGGAGGTGGCGACATAGAACGCCTTTTTCAGGGTCGCCGCCAGCTCGTTCACGTCCTTGACCAGAAAATTGTGCTTGACGCAGGGCCGGGTGATGCCGACGCAGTCCACCTCCTGAAAGGCGTCGCTGCCGATGGCGTGGGTGGGGACCTGTCCTGTAATCACCACCATGGGAATGGAGTCCATGTGAGCGGTGGCGATGCCGGTAACGGCGTTGGTGGCCCCGGGACCCGAGGTCACCAGCACCACGCCCGGCTTGCCCGTGACCCGGGCGTAGCCGTCCGCCATATGGGTGGCGCCCTGCTCGTGGCGGACCAGGATGTGCTTCAGATAGTTCTGCCGGTAGAGCTCGTCGTAGATGTGCAGCACGGCGCCGCCGGGGTAGCCGAAGATGTACTCCACGCCCTCGTCCTTGAGGAACTGGATGATGATCTCGGATCCGCTGAGCTGCTTCACTTGGGCCCACCCCGTTAAAAAAGCCCGCTAACGCGGGCCACCTGAACGGTCACCTTAAACGACCAAACTACCTTAGATTTCTCGCGAAGGTCAAGGAAAACCCCGGTTTTTAGCCCCCTTGAGCGCCTTTAGCCGCAGGCGTCCCGGAAGGCCCGGAGCCGGTTCTATAGCGGAATTGCCAAACTGGTCGCCGACGCGGCGCAATGCGAGGGTCTATAGTTATTTAAATCAGACATTTAAGGTGAGCAGGCAATGTGGTACGGAAGGTATCTGAAACTATGGCCGCTGGCAGCGGCCGCGCTGCTGGTGATGGCGCCCGTGGAGTCGAGCTCAGCCCGCTTGTACAAATGGGTGGATGAATACGGCAACGTCACCTACTCGGAACGCAAACCGCCCGGCCAGCAGGCGGAAGAAATCAGGGTGCGCACCGCCCCGGCGTCACCCTCCCAGGCCAACGAGCAGCTGGATTCCATGAGGGAAAAAACCGAGAACCAGCGAAAGGACCGGGAGTTCGCTCGCACGGCCGCGAGCGAGAACCAGAAAGAGGTTGAAGTCTTCAAAAAGAACTGCGAAATCGCGCGTCAGAATCGCCGCGTTCTGGAGAACTCTTCCCGAATTCAGAGTAAGGACGGCGAGGGCAACAATTACTTTCTCGATTCGAAAGAAATTCAGTCTAAGCTTCAGCAGACCATGAAGCAGATCCAGCTCTACTGTAAATAACGATCCAAGCCCCGGGCGTCGTTCGACGCCCGGCGGTTAATCTCCAGCGTCCCACCTCGATTCCTGCAAACCGAATCCGCCGGCTCACCCCGGTCGGGCTTATTTGACTTTATGCCCAGGTGCCGGATATTAAGCCCGGTGGTCACGCGCGCAGCGGCGTTTATGCCGGTGAGGTTTTTTTATTTGAGCTCGACGAGGACTCTCCCGTGCGTCTTTCAAGAATCCTGATTGCGACGCTGAAGGAAACGCCGGCGGACGCCGAAGTCGTCAGTCACAAGCTGATGCTTCGCGCAGGACTCATTCGCCAGCTCGCGTCGGGACTCTATACCTGGCTGCCGCTGGGAACGCGGGTGCTGCGAAAGGTGGAGGGCGTGGTGCGCGAGGAAATGAATCGCGCGGGCGCCCATGAGGTCTTCATGCCGGCGGTGCAGCCGGCGGAGCTTTGGCAGGAATCCGGCCGCTGGGAAGAATACGGCCCCGAGCTGCTGAGGCTCAAAGATCGGCACGATCGGGATTTTTGTTTCGGTCCCACTCATGAAGAAGTGATCACGGATATCGCCCGCCGCGAGATCCGCAGCTACAAGCAGCTGCCGATCAATCTTTATCAAATCCAGACCAAATTTCGCGACGAGATCAGGCCGCGGTTCGGCGTCATGCGGGCGCGAGAGTTCATCATGAAGGACGCTTACTCTTTCGACCTGAATGCGGAGGGCCTGGAGGCGTCGTATCAACAGATGCACGACGCCTACTGTCGCGTGTTCTCGCGGCTGGGGCTGGATTACCGGGTGGTGGAGGCGGACTCGGGCGCCATCGGCGGAAGCCGCTCCCACGAGTTTCACGTGCTTGCCGACTACGGCGAAGACGCCATCGCCTTCAGCGACTCCGGCGCCTTCGCCGCCAATGTCGAGCTGGTGCCCTGCGAGGGATTCCCGGAGGCGCGTCCCGAGCCCGCCGATCAGATGCACATGGTGGATACGCCGGGCCAGCACACCATTGCCGATCTGGCCGCATTCCTGGACCTCCCCGAGAGCCGCTGTCTGAAGACGCTGCTGGTAGAGGGGGAAACCGGCGGTCTGGTGGCGCTGACCTTACGCGGCGACCACGACCTCAATCTGCTCAAGGCCACGCGCCTCGAGTCTGTGCGCAAGCCGCTTGCCTTCGCCAGCGCCGAGCGGGTGGCTGAGGTCATCGGCTGCGGGCCGGGATCCCTGGGTCCGCTGGGACTGGAGATCCCGATCTATGCGGACCACGCGGCCGCCGCCATGGCCGATTTCGTCTGTGGCGCCAACGTCGAGGACAAGCACCTGACCGGCGTCAACTGGGGCCGCGACCTGGCGGAACCGGAGGCGGTGGATCTTCGCAATGCGGTGGAAGGCGACCCGAGCCCGGACGGTGACGGTCAATTGATTATTCGCCGGGGCATCGAAGTGGGACATATCTTCCAGCTCGGCACCAAGTACAGCGAGGCCCTGCACGCGGTGGTCCTGGACGAGCAGGGAAAGGCCATCGAGCTGGTGATGGGCTGCTACGGAATCGGCGTGACCCGGGTGGTGGCCGCCGCCATCGAACAGAATCACGATGACCGTGGAATCATCTGGCCCACCGCTATCTCACCTTTCACTTTGGTGCTGCTCCCCATGAACATGCACAAGTCCAAACGTCTCGAAACGGAGGTGATGAAGCTTTACCAAGCGCTGGTCAAAGCCGGCATCGAAGTGCTGCTGGACGACCGCCCGGTTCGACCGGGGGTCATGTTCGCCGAATCGGAGCTTGTCGGGATTCCCCATCGACTGGTCTTCGGCGAGCGGGGCTTAGACGCGGGCGTGATTGAATACAAGCATCGGCGCGGCGACGAATCGAGGGAGATCCCGCTCGAACAAGCCGTCGCCTTCGTCGGCGAAAGAATCGCCGAGGAAATCGCCGCCGGCTGAACGCGGGCGACGGGGCCCGCTCCGGCAACCCGCCGGGGCACCGGGCTTCCCAGCTTGCGCCTGAACCACCCCCTGAATCACAGCCCGCGCCACCAGCGCCCGTGGCTTCATTCCGGCGCCACGCCCAGACGGGTCGCAACGGCGCGGCTATAGTTTTCCACTGTTATGGAATTGCAGCGGAAGTGGCTCGGTGTGTTCGTGCCGGCCTTGCTGTGGGCGTTCAGCGACGTCGGCGCCGCCACCACCGAGCGGCCCGACGGGCAGCTGCGTGCGCTGCTGATCGACGCGGTTTCGGAGTCGGAGAGCTTCGATGATCGCTTCGAGGCCGAAGTCTGGCTCACCGACATGTCGAGCCGGTTGGGCAATACGGTCGCAAGTCCCGAAGAGCGCGTCGAAATCCTCCGCCAGGTGCACTATGAGGCGACTCGCGCCAAGCTCGAGCCCGAAATGGTGCTCGCCGTGATTCAGGTGGAGAGCAACTTCAATCGTTTTGCCATTTCCCGGGCGGGTGCCCAGGGACTGATGCAAATCATGCCGTTCTGGCTGGAGGAGATCGGCCGCCCCGGTGACAACCTGTTTCACATCGGCACCAACCTGCGGCTCGGCTGCACCATCTTGAAATACTACCTGGAGCTCGAGCGTGGCCACATGGCCCGGGCCCTGGCGCGTTACAACGGAAGCGCCGGAGAATCCTGGTATCCGATGCGCGTATTCAACGCCCTGCGCAAACGCTGGTACCGGCAGTAAGGAAGGCCACGGCTCAAGTCCGCAGGCTCCGGCCGCCTCGAGAATCCGTAGACCACGGTTGCTGGTATCCAGGAGAACGTCAAAATACGTGGGCAAGCCCCGGTTATCGCTCGGCTCAGCTCGCCTTTCCGACCTTTAGCCGGCACTATCCTCTACCGGGCGAAGGGGCAGGCGCCTCCGTGTGGAACGATCCTAAATCGTTTCGAAGCCGCGGAAGTCGTGCTCGCCAGTCCACGACTCACACTCCACCGACGTCACCGAGGCCGAAGGCGGGCCGTGCTCGAGCCATCGGCAAAGCGCGTCCAGCTTGTCCTCGGCGCCGCAGGCGATCACTTCCACCCGTCCGTCCCGAAGGTTGGCCGCCCGGCCGCTTAGCCCCAGCGCCAGCGCTTCCCTTCGGGTCGACTCACGGAAAAAGACCCCCTGAACGCGACCCGACACCAGGCAGCGGCGACAGCTCATGACGCGGATTCGCCCGTGTAAATCATGACCGAATTCAGGCTAACAAAGCGCCAAGAGTTCCGTCACCCCGCCCAAAGCGCATGCGCCCCTGCCGTGGCACCGGCCTTTGGACAGCGCCGTCCCCTGGCATAGAATCCAGCGGCCGATATTTCAAGTGACGACCCGGAGGGTGTGACGGAAACAAGCATGCAGGTAACCCTTTACCACAACCCGCGGTGCAGCAAGTCGCGCGCGACCTTGGCGCTGCTCGAGAAGCAGAAGCTTGAACTTAAGGTCATCGAGTACCTCAAGCATCCGCCGTCGCCGGAGCAGCTCGAGCAAATTCTGACCCTTTTGGACATGGGACCGCGGGATCTGATGCGCAGAAACGAAGCCCCCTACCGGGAGCTCGACCTGGACGACGAAACCCTGAGCCGGGACGCCCTGATCGCCGCCATGGCCGCTCACCCGATCCTCATGCAGCGACCTATTGTGCTTGCCAACGGCAAGGCGGCCATCGGCCGTCCTCCGGAGCAGGCGCTGAAGATTCTTTAACCGCCATGTCCGAAATCCTGGTGCTGTTCTATAGCCTCCACGGCAACGTGGCGAGAATGGCGCGCCACGTCGCCCGGGGGGTGGAGGAGGTTCAGGGCATGCAGGCGCGGGTACGCACCGTGCCCAAAGTCTCCAGCGTCTGCGAGGCAAGCGAGGGGCCGGTGCCGGCGGAAGGTCCGCCCTACGTGGAAACGCGGGATCTGGAGGAGTGCGCCGGACTAGTGCTGGGCAGCCCGACCCGCTTCGGAAACATGGCCGCGCCGCTCAAGTACTTTCTGGACGGCACCGCCGACCTCTGGCTTTCGGGGACCCTTGCCGGCAAGCCCGCCGGCGTCTTTACCTCCACCTCGACCCTGCACGGCGGGCAGGAAACCACCCTGATCTCCATGATGCTGCCCCTGCTTCACCACGGCATGGTGGTGGTGGGGCTGCCGTATACCGAGCCCGCGCTTAATCGCACCGAGACCGGCGGCACGCCCTATGGGGCAAGCCACGTGGCCGGCCTCGACAGCGACCGGCCCTTGAGCGAGGACGAGACCATCTTGTGCACCGCCCTCGGCCGCCGGGTGGCCGAGCTGGCCGCGGCCATCGCCCGCGGATCGGGCGGCCGGCAGCCCTGATCGTTCAGCGGCTTCCCTTTTTTGCGCCCAGAAGCACCTCCCGCACCAGCGGCACCGTGAGTTTGCGCTGCTCGCTCAAGGAGAGCGCGTCGAGCCCGTTGAGCACCGAGATCAGCGAGTGCATGTCCCGCGGCCCCCGGCGCAATAGATAGCGCACCGCCTCCTGGGGAAACTCGAAGCCCCGTGCTCTGGCGCGGGCAATCAGCACCTGGCCGCGCTCGGCATCGTTCAGCTCGCGGGTCTCAAAAACCATTCCGGCCGCCAGGCGCGACTTGAGATCGCTCAGCTGGAGCGGGAGCGAGCGCGGAGGACAATCCGCGGCCACCGCCATCGGCACGCCGCCGGATTCCGCCTGGTTATAAAAGTGAAACAGCGCCTCCTCCCAGTCGCTCGACCCGCCGATGGCCTGGACGTCGTCGATACAGACCAGGCCGGCGCTGTCCAGACCGGCCAGCATCACGGGCTTCAGCATTTTGTGGGACGAAAGCGGCACGTAGGCGGTGGCCCACCCCCCGGCGGCAGCCTCGGCGCAGGCGGCTTGCAGTAGATGGGTCTTGCCGCTGCCCCTGGCGCCCCAGAGATAGACCAGGGGCCCGCCGGCGCCGACGGCCAGCTGCCGCAGGGCGGCTATGACCGTCTGATTCCGTCCGGGAAGAAAATTGGAGAAATCGTGCGCTTCATTGAGCGCAACGCCGAGGGTTAACTGGCGGCCGCGCTCCATTTTCGTCAATTGTGCCTCGCGCCTGCTGTTCGCGCCGTTACCCGCCTCCGGCGATGCGCACCGGAGCAGCGGCTCAAGGCAAGAGCCGGAATCTAAGCTCCGGGTCGCCTGGAAGGCTCTCCCGCGCCAGCGTGCCGCCGAGCGCAACCACCTTCAGCAGCGCGTCCTGGCCGCCGCGGGTTTCGACGAAAAACCTCACTTCATCGGCGTTAACGCGGGTCACGCTCACGTCGGTGATCTGTTCCAGGGTGCTCAAGTATCCCAGCGCACGAGCGTAGTCGCCGACGCTGTGCACGCCGCTGACGATAACCCCGAAACCGTAGGCTCCGGCGATCCCGGCGGGACCGGCAAATCGCAGCGCAAGCCGGGTCGCCATGGCGTTGGCGGCGTCGGCCAAAAGCAGCTCGAGGATATCGCTCTGGTTTGACCATTCCTCCACCGTGTCGCCGGTGATCAGGCTGAATCGGCCCTCCCACAGGGTGGGAAGAAGACGGTACACGCGCCCGGTGAAGATCACGTTGGACTGATAGCGGCCGGACGCCTGCTGAATGCGGTCGCGAAAACCACCCCAGACGTCGCTGACCCTGAGCCGACCCTGATCTTCCAGGTCCAGGAGCGGCAGAACCACCGGCACGCCCCGCTGGCGGGCCGCGTCGCGGATGATTTTGGCGAACTCTGGCGCCTCCTCACCACCAAGTATGCGGCGGCTGCCGGAATGGTCCACCGCCACCCAGACCATGATCGCAGGGCGTACCCTGCCCCAGACCCGTAGCCCCGCGTCCCGCACCAGGCCGTCCACCACCCGGGAGTCGAAGCGCGCCCACAGCCGCCAGCGCTGCTCCGGCGCTTCGGATCCGAGGGCCTCTGACGCCGGGACCTGGCGATATCGGAACTGCTGCACGTAACTACCGGGCCGCTCAACCGCCCGCGCGAGCGTTGGGTCGGAGCGGGGCGCCGGCACGCCGCTGACCTTGGTGATGACTCGAAGCAGAGCGTCACCCAGGCCGGCTTCCCTGGCGTCCTCGGATTTGTCCGCAACCAGAACCTCGGCTTCATAGAGGTCCCGCACCTCCACCGCGGACAGCGTTGCGCTGCCGGCAAGCGCGTACACCACCGCCGCAACAAGGAAGCAAACAATTCGAGACATCCGGATTCGAAACATTCAGCGGACGCTATGTAACGCGCCTGGTCAAGTCAAGGTTTGCAGCCCAAATGGGCTGGTCTTAACATCCCCTTCGTGAAACGTCGCGGTCGAAATCCTCTTACCTACCGTGACGCCGGCGTGGACATCGACCGCGGTAATCGTTTGGTAGAGCGGATCAAACCGCTGGCGCAGTCCACCACCAGCGCCAACGTCATTGCCGGAATCGGCGGCTTCGGCGCACTGTTTTCTCTGCCCCCGAATCGTTACCGCGAGCCGGTGCTGGTCTCCGGCACCGACGGGGTGGGAACCAAGCTGCTGCTCGCCATCGCCACCGGAATCCACGACACCATCGGCATCGACCTGGTGGCCATGTGCGCCAATGACGTGGTGGTTCAGGGCGCGGAGCCGCTTTTTTTTCTCGATTATTTCGCCACCGGCAGGCTCGACGACGACGTTGCCCACGCGGTGGTGTCGGGCATCGCTGAGGGATGCCGCCAGGCGGGCGCCGCGCTCATCGGCGGAGAAACCGCGGAGATGCCAGGGATGTACTCCGAGGGACACTACGACCTGGCCGGATTCTGCGTCGGCGCGGTGGAGCGCAGCCGAATCATCGACGGCACCCGGGTCCGACCTGGAGACAAGGTCATCGGGCTTTCTTCCAGCGGTT
>JBFIYQ010000084.1:0-8921 GCA_041605275.1 Gammaproteobacteria bacterium | reverse complement strand
TCGTCGAAATGCTCAGCGAAACCGCCGGGCACGCGCCAGAGCTTCGCGACATCGATCTCAATCGCCTCAAGCGCCAGGGCGCTGTCCCGCTGACGCTGGACGACGAGGTGCCGTACGCGGATTTACGCTTTCGAACGCCCAGCGGCAAGGTGGAGCTTTTCTGCGAGTCGATCGCCAATCGCTTCGGCATCGACCCGCTGCCGGCGTGGACCGAGTCGCCGGACACCGCGCCCCCGCCGGAAGGTCTGGCCAGCGAGGACGCGCTCGAGCTGTTGAGCCCGGCGCCCCACCATTTCGTCAGCAGCAGCTTCGCCAACCAGACCGAACTCAGCAGGCGCGAAGGCGTGCCCACACTCGAGATGCATTCGCGCGATGCAGAACGGCGCGGGATTGACGACGGAGACCGGGTCGAGGTGTTCAACCGGCGGGGTTCGTTCGAGCTCCAAGCCAGGGTCAGCGAGGATGTGGTCCCGGGCGTCGCCGTGACCTTTAAGGGCTTCTGGGCAAAGCGTAACGGCGGCCGCAACGTCAACTGGACCACGTCGGACACTCTGGCCGATCTCGCCGGCCAGAGCACCTTTCACACCAACCGCGTGTGGGTCAAAAAGATTGAAGCCGAGCTTGTATCATGAGAAAAGAAATTCGACCTAGAACCGAACAAACGGTGCGAACATAGAAGATGATTGTCGACGACATCCCGGGCATCCGGCGCATACTCAAGGAAAACCACACCGTCGCCATAGTGGGTCTCTCCGCCAACTGGTACCGGCCGAGCAACTTTGCCGCCAAGTACCTGCAGATTCACGGCTTTCGCGTGATCCCGGTGACACCCACCTACGAAGAGATTCTCGGCGAAAGGTGTTACCCGTCACTGCTGGAACTTCCGGTGCCGGTGGACGTGGTTGACTGCTTTCGAAAGTCCGAGGAGATTCCGGCGCTCGCCGAGCAGGCCATTCGGATCAAGGCGAAAGTACTCTGGATGCAGCTTGGAATCGCCAACGAAGAAGCCGCGCGCATGGCCAGCGATGCCGGACTCGACGTAGTGATGAATCGCTGTATGAAAATAGAGTACGCCAGGTTGTTCGGCGGACTCAATTTTGTCGGCGTGAATACGCGGGTAATTTCCGGAAAGCGGCCGAATTACTTACCTTATTAGTTTGTAATTCGACCTTGTTCAGATAACGGACTTGATACTCGCAGGAGCATTTGTCGATGGCTGATCGCCAGTTTGGAATCGAGACGCTTTGTCTGCACGCCGGTCAGCTGCCGGACGCCTCCACCAGCGCCCGCGCCGTTCCCATCTATCAGACCACATCCTACGTTTTCGACAACGCGGACCACGCCGCCAGTCTGTTCAACCTCCAGACCTTCGGGAATATCTACACCCGCCTGATGAATCCAACCACGGCGGTGTTCGAGGAGCGCATGGCGGCCATCGAGAGCGGTCGCGCGTCGGTGGCGACCGCTTCGGGAATGGCCGCTACCATGGTCACCATGTTGACCCTGCTCCAGGGCGGGGATCACATCGTCGCCGCCAGCACCCTTTACGGCGGCACGTATTCCATATTCGACGTCAATTTTCGCAAGCTCGGTATCGAAACCACGTTTGTCGACGCCGACAAGCCGGACAATTTTCGCAAGGCGATCAAGAAAAACACCAAGGCGATCTATGCCGAAACCATCGGCAACCCGGTGATCAACGTGCTCGACATCGAGCCGGTGGCGGCAATCGCACACGATGCCGGAATTCCGCTGGTGATCGATAACACCTTTCCGACGCCCTATCTCTGCCGGCCCATCGAGTATGGCGCCGACATCGTCATCCACTCCGCCACCAAATACATCGGCGGGCACGGCACCTCCATCGGCGGAGTGCTGGTGGAGTCAGGCAAGTTTCCCTGGGACAACGGAAACTTCCCCGGAATGACCGAGCCCTCCCGGGGCTATCACGGCGTGCGCTTCTTTGAGACTTTCGGCGACTTCGGTTTCACCATGCGCGCCCGCTGCGAGACTCTGCGTACCTTCGGGCCGGCCATGAGCCCGTTCAATGCTTTTCTGTTTTTGCAGGGACTCGAGAGCCTGCACGTGCGCATGGATCGCCACTGTGACAACGCCATGGCGGTTGCTAAATATCTCACGGATCATCCCAAGGTGACGTGGGTCAACTTTCCCGGCCTCGAAGAGAACAAGTACTACGAGCTGGCGAAGAAATATACCCCCCGGGGGCCGAGCTCAATACTGACTTTCGGCATCAAGGGCGGCAAGGAGGCCGGGGTCCGGTTCATCGAGGCGGCGCAGTTCATGAGCCACCTGGCCAACGTGGGCGATGCCAAGACCCTGGTGATTCATCCGGCCTCCACCACCCACCGGCAGCTGTCGGAAGAAGAGCAGATCGCCGCCGGAATCACCCCGGACATGATCCGCATTTCGGTGGGCATCGAAACCATCGACGACATTCTGTGGGATATTGATCAGGCGTTGGGAAAAGCGACCTGAGGACGCGAGAACCGACGTTCCGCGTGTCGGCATCGCACTACGTTCGTATATCGCATGTCCTCGATCGAATATCGGAAAGAAGCGCGAGCGAATCCAGACATACGAAATAAGAGCTCGGGCTGGCTCATTCGTGATTCAAAAACGCAGCTGATAGCGGCATGACAAGAATCACCTCCATGCATGAGCAGAACCTCGACAAGGTCGAGGCCAACTATTTTCCGCTCACGCCGATAAGTTTCATCAAGCGATCCGCGGCCGTCTATCCCGAGAAGACCGCGGTTATTCACGGCGACCGAAGCTACAGCTACGCCGAGTTTTTCGAGCGCTGCCGCCGTCTGGCCTCGGCCCTTCAGCGTCGCGGCGTTGGCAGGGGGGATACCGTCTCGGTAATGGCCCCCAACGTGCCCGCCATGCTGGAAGCGCACCACGGCGTGCCCATGACCGGCGCGGTGCTGAATGCGCTGAACTACCGTCTCGACGCCGCGACCATTCGATTCATCATCAATCACGCTCGCAGCCGGGTCCTGATCACCGACCGTGAGTTTTCCGCCACCATCGAGGAAGCCCTGGACGTTGTCGACGACCGCCCCCTGGTCATAGACATCGACGATCCCCTGTTCGAAGGCGGAAAGCTGCTGGGCGAAAAAGATTACGAATCGCTGCTCGAGGAAGGCGACCCGGCGTTCACCGCGCAACCGCCGGAAGACGAGTGGCAGTCCGTGTCGCTGAATTACACCTCGGGTACCACCGGAAACCCAAAGGGCGTTGTCTATCACCACCGCGGCGCCTTCCTGAACGCGATCGGTCAAATCCTTGCGTTCGGCTTGAGTCCCGAAAGCGTTTATCTGTGGACCCTGCCCATGTTCCACTGCAACGGCTGGACCTATACCTGGAGCGTGACCGCTGCCGCGGGCACCCATGTTTGTCTGCGCGCGGTGGACCCGGCGCTGATATTTCCGATAATCGAGAAGCATCGAGTGACACACATGTGCGGCGCGCCAGTGGTGCTGAACATGCTAATTCACGCGCCGGATGAGATGAAGATCAAATTTGACCACACCGTGGACGTGGCGACCGGCGGCGCGGCGCCACCCAGCAGGGTGATCGAAGCCATGGGCGAGATGGGTTTTCGCGTGCTGCATCTTTACGGCCTGACGGAGAGCTACGGACCGGCCACCCTGTGCGCCTGGCAGCAGAGCTGGCAAGGGCTCGGTCTGGAGGAGCAGGCGTCCCGAATGGCGCGCCAGGGGGTCGTCTACAACACGTTGGAGGAGCTGATGGTCGCCGATGCAAACACCATGGAGCCGGTGCCTGACGACGGAAACACCATCGGCGAGCTGATGCTTCGCGGCAATACGGTGATGAAGGGCTATCTCAAAAACCCCTCCGCCACAGATGATGCGTTCAATGGGGGCTGGTTCCACACTGGAGACCTGGCGGTGCGTCATCCCGACGGCTACGTGGAGGTCAAGGATCGGGCCAAGGACATCATCATTACGGGCGGAGAAAACGTCTCCAGCCTGGAGGTTGAAGAGGTGTTGTACAAGCATCCCGCGGTCATGGAAGCTGCCGTGGTCGCGCGGCCGGACGATCACTGGGGCGAAACCGTGTGCGCGTTCGTCACCCTGAAGGCGAGCTCGAATAAAGTAGGTGAAAGAGAGATCATCCACTGGTGCAGGCAGCGCATGGCCCGCTTCAAGGCGCCCCGCACTATCGTGTTCGGTCCGCTTCCGAAGACCTCGACCGGAAAGATCCAGAAGTTCGTCCTCCGGGATCGAGCGAAATCTCTTTGATTCAACCACCGGCTGAGAAATCAAAGCCCGGCGGCCCGAAGCGCAAACAACTCCGGCTCCGCCAGTCTCGCAGTCTGACACCCTGGTGAATCGCGCCCAAGCCTCTGCGTACCTTCTGCTCTGCGTATCCGCCCTCGCCTGGTCTGGAAACTTCATCGTCGGACGTTACGTCCATGAACAGGTTACCCCGGTGACCCTGAGCTACGGCCGATGGGGGCTCGCGCTGCTGATCCTGCTTCCCTTCACCCTGAGAGGAGTGCTTCGACAGCGTGAGCTGGTATGGGGAAATCTGAAGCTAATTGCGCTGCTCGGCCTCACCGGCATGACGCTGTTTCACTCCTTTGTCTATGCCGCGCTCGAGTCCACCGGGGCCATTAATGCCGCGCTGATACTTTCCCTGACCCCGGTGATCATCGTGGTGCTCTCCTGGCTCCTGGATCGGGAGCAGATCGCGCCGGCGCAGGCTGGCGGTATCGGCCTGTCCTTACTCGGCGCCGGAGTTCTGATAACGCGCGGCGATGCGTCGGTTATCAGCGCCCTGGACTTCAACCGCGGAGATCTGTGGATGCTGATCGCCGTTCCGAACTGGGCGCTTTACTCGGTGTTGTTAAGGCGCCGCCCGGCCGCTGTGGAGCCCATGGTGCTGCTCACCGTCACCATCGCGGCCGGCCTTGCCTTCCTCACCCCGGCGCTCATTTTCGAGCTCTTCCGGGGACCGGACTTTCGTTTCAGCGAAACAACCGTGGCGAGTATCGTTTATGTGGCTCTATTTGCCTCCGTGATCGCCTATATTTGTTGGAATCGTGGCGTTTCCGTTGTCGGAGCAAACCGTGCCGGACTGTTCATGCATCTCGTTCCCGCATTCAGCGCCCTGCTGGCGATAGTGGTGCTGGGTGAATCGCTTCTCCCGCATCACGCCGCCGGGGTTATCTTGATCATCTCCGGCATCTATCTCACAACGTCGAGGAACCCACTCGGACTCGCTCACCGTGATAGCCACTGAGAGCCAAGGATAAAAATCGGGTAGCTGAGGCGCTTGCAACCAAGACCGGATAAACACAGCCAGTCCATGAATTCGTTCGCTATAAACCGGCGCCTTTACGCCGCTGGAGTGCATCTGGCCATCAGCGCACTGGTTTTGCTGGTGCCGCTGATACTTATTTTCTATCGCTGGTTCCCCGTCCCGTACTTCGACAGCGACGGCGGACTGCAGGCGGCGGTGATTCTCGCATTCGTCCATTTCGTCGCCGGGCCTGCGCTCACTTTTGTGATATTCAATCCGAACAAGCCGGTGGGAAAAATCAAGTTCGACCTTGCCGTGATTGGTTCGCTGCAGATTGCAGCGCTCTGCGCGGGCAGCTATCTCGTCTACGACCAGCGTCCGGTGGCAGTGGTGCTGGCGGAGGATAAGTTCTATCCGGTGTCGGCGAGTATTATTCGCCAGCAGGGCGCATCAGTGTCCGATCTGCGCGCGTTTGGCGGAGAACCTCCCGCGCTGGTTTTTTCCCGCCCGCCGGCAGACAGGGAAGAGTTTGCTCAGATGATGTTACTTGCATTAAACGAGGGCATCGATATCGTCGAGCAGATCATCACCTTCGAGCCGCTGTCAGAGCATCTATCCTCGGCCGCGGAGAATCAGCCGGATTTAGTTCGGCTCGAAAGCGATAATCCCGACTTCGCCGCTGAGCTCGAGGCATTTCTCAATGCGCGAAACGCCCGCCGGGAAGACTTCTTTTACATGCCCTTTTATGGCCGTTATAAAAGAGTCCTGCTCGTCATTGACGCACGCGGCCGTCTCGCGGGAGCGCTTCGGAGCGCGTACAATTCCTGAGGGCTCGGCGTCCCGATTTCCTCGCGTGCGCCAGCGCGCCCTTCTTTTGGCACACCTGGGTAGCGCGAAGTATGAAATTGAACCGGCGCGACAGCATTTGCCTTGGGACGGCGCTTTCCTTAAGCGCGCTCCTGCCGCGCTCAGCTCAAGCCTGCCGCCTTTTTCCCCGGAACTCGATCGACCGATACGTCGCTTACCAGCACGGCGCGGAGGTGGGTGCCCAGCGACTCGAGTTTTCCCGCCGCGACGGCCACTTTCTGGTGACCAGCGAGCTCGAGTTCAGCTATAAAAGCCACGCCGGCCGGGTTTTCTCGTTCTTCCACCGGGCCCGCGAAGTGTGGCATCGAGGCTGGCTGAACGCATTCAGGGCGGTGACGCGCCACGCCGACCGGAAAGTCGAAATCGAGGCGCGCAGCGAGGAACGCGGAATTCTTTTGGTCACGTCCAGTGATAGCGACATCACGCTTCAGGTGTCGGGCTACGTGGTGCCAACCAGCTTATGGCACCGGGACGCGCGGCTCGTCAATCGGCTGATCGATCTGGTGGACGGACGGGTCAAGCTGGTCAAAGTGTATTACGCGGGCAAGGACGTTTTGCCCCGAGGCGGCGGCGTGACGGTCGCCTCCCACTACCGCGTCCGCGGCGAGATAGTTCGAGACACGTGGTACAGCGACAACTGCCAGCTGCTTCGCACCCTGATTCCGATTGAAGACGCCGAACCGATCACGTTCGAGCTGCTGCCGGCCTGAGTCCCGCTGGCGAAATTCCCGGCCAGAATGAGTTCGGACAAGCGTCCCTTCACTCTCCCGACCGGCACAATCCTCCCGCTACCCTCAGGTGACGCCGCCGCCTGCTATCCGATACCAAAGTCTTTGGCCCAGTCGAGGCTTTCAAGCGTGCTTCCTTTCGGCCGATATTCACAACCGACCCAGCCATTGTAGCCCAGGCGATCGATCAGACCGAATAGATACAGGTAATTCATTTCGCCTACGTTCGGCGGTGTGCGGTCAGGCAGCCCCGCAATCTGCATGTGACGGATGCAGGCGATGTTCGCTTCCAGTGTTCGGGTGATTCGCCCTTCCATGAGCTGAGCGTTGTGGAAGTCGTACTGAATGCCGACGTTGTCGAGACCGATCGTGTCCACCGCCTCGCGCGCCTGGGTGGTCAGGGAAACCAGATATCCGGGCCGTTCCACCGTGTTGATGGGCTCGAGCAGAACGCCGACACCCGACCGCGCACAGGTCTCGGCGGCCCAGGCGACGTTCTCCAGATAGGTGTCCCAGCAGCGGGCGGCGGAAGAACCGTCGGGCACGATGCCCGCCAGCACGTGGATCAGCCGGCACTCGAGGACAGCGGCGTAGTCCAGCGCCTTGCCGATGGAATCGCGAAACTCCTGCTCGCGCCCCGGCAGTCCCGAGAGCCCATACTCGCCCGCTTTCATGTCACCGGGCGGCGCGTTGAACATGATCTGCTTTACCCCCGCCGCCTCTCGGCGGCTGGCCAGCTCGTCTTCCGGAAAATCGTAGGGAAGCTGGACCTCCACCGCTTCAAAGCCCGCGTCCGCCGCCGCCTGAAAGCGATCTGGAAAAGCATGTTCGGTGAACATCCAGCTCAGGTTGGCAGCGAACTTGGGCATGATGCGTTGCGTAATTCAGCTTTGCGCGCAAATGCCCTTGACCGCCAGCGCCCGCGCGATGAGCGAAATGCTTCCATCGCCCGCCGCAGGGAGCAGTTTCTCGAGCGATTCGCGCAGCGCATTTCGCTCGGCCGACCCGAGGCCCATGGCGTATCCGGGCGCCGGCCCCTGTCCGCCCAGGAACGGAGCCCAATAATCATCGAAGTTTTCGAACCTGGTCGGTACGTCGAAATTTTTCGCCGCCACCTGCTGAAGCCCGGCATCTTTGAAAAGTGCGCAAAGAGCATCCCGGTTGCAGATCGGGAAGCGAAGCCCCTCGTCGAGCTCCCGTGCCGCGGGATCGAGCTTGGCCGCCGCATCCCAGAAATGGCGAATGAGCTCCATCCTGCCCGCATAGTCCCAAACGTAGACCGCCACGGTACCGCCTGGACGGGTAACCCGGACTATCTCGGAGAGGCCTGCGCGCGGATCGGGCACAAAGTTGAGCACCAGTCCGGACACTACGACGTCAAAGCTTTGATCTTCGAAGGGGATGGATTCCGCGCCGCCTTGCGAAAGCACCACGCGCGCGTCGTCGAAGCTGTTTCGCGCGTGCTCGACAAAGCCTGCGGACGGATCGATGCCGTGAAGCGCTTTGGGGCTGCACGCCTCCAGAATCGTTCGCGTCAGCGCGCCGGTGCCGCAACCTACATCAAGCCAGCTCAGTCGGGGAGGACAGGCGAGCCAGCGCAGAAACGCATCGGCAACCGGCCGGCTCCAGCGCCCGATATAGCGTTCGTACTTGTCGCCTTCAGCCCAGGTATCCTCATTCATTCGTTCACCACCTGCTGCCGCCGTTAATCAATTATCTACCCGGCCACAAACGCGTAGCGGGCGCGTCGCGGGCATTCTATGTCAGCGCCGCCGCGAGACGCACGCGCGTAGGCCCACAAGAGGCCCGGGAACCGCAACTTCCGGGTCGTCCGGCTCGGGCGGGTGCCGTTAATATGTGGCCCACGCGAAACCCTGGCATCGAAGATGCAACCGAATGTCAAACTCAGCATGGGCGCCGCCGAGTGGCTGCTTCTGGTCTCCCTGTCCGTGCTCTGGGGCGGATCGTTTTTTTTCGTCGAGGTCGCCCTCACAAGCTTCGGTCCGCTGACCGTGGTGCTCGGCCGCGTGGGCC
>JBFIYQ010000083.1:0-9063 GCA_041605275.1 Gammaproteobacteria bacterium | reverse complement strand
CTATGGTGCCTCTGGTGCAGGTGGCCTGGGCCGACGATAACGTGGACGAGAAAGAGCGCGCGGCGATTCTCGAGGCAGCGGAGGAAGTCGGCGTGAAAAAGGGCAGTCCCAGCGCCGACTTATTAAATGAATGGCTCAAATTCAAGCCCGATCGGGAAATCCTGAAGCTGTGGAAGGAATACGTGGCGGCGCTATCGGCGACGCTCCCCGCCGACGAGAGTAAAAAGCTCCGGACGGCTTTGCTGACCTTGAGCCGCGCCGTGGCCGAGGCGTCAGGCGGTGTGCTTGGTTTCGGCAGCAAGGTATCCAAGGCGGAGCGGGAAGTTCTGGATGAGCTCGAGGGCTGAAGCCAAGCCCGGATCTTGAACATGGATAATGCGCTTCGTGATTTCTCGGGAGGCGCGGGTGGCCGGGATCGCGACTTAATCTCGACGTTCACGTTTTGCCGGCTGCTCAGCACCGATTGAAATGTTACGGCTGCTGATATTGGCGCTGCCGCTGCTGATTTTCGTCGGTCAGGCGCGTGCCGACGCCTGGCCGTCCCAGTGGCGGACAGCCATTCGCGGCGGCGACCTTACCGCACTTTCAATCCTCGCGGCGCCGGGTCGCGACGTGAACCTCGCGGATCGAAGGGGCCGGACCGCGCTGATGGTGGCCACGTCCAAAGGCGAGATTCCATTGATGCGCCGGCTGCTGGATCTTGGCGCGGAAGTGGACAAGCGCAACGCGGGGGGTGGCACGGCGCTGATGTTCGCGGCGCAATACAACCGCGGCGCGGCGGCGCGGCTGCTTCTGCATCACGGCGCTAGAACCGATATTCAGGCCGCCAAAAGCTGGGACGCTCTTATGATCGCATCGCTCAAGGGAAGTGACGATGTGATCGAAGCTTTACTGGAAAACGGTGCAGACCCGAACCTTCGTGACTATCAAGGTTTTACTCCACTGATGCGGGCGGTGGCGGAAAACCGCAAAGGCGCCGTGCGATTGCTTCTCGGGTCGGACCGAATCCAAGTGAACGCCGCCGAAGAGCGCGGCATCAGCGCGCTGCATCTGGCCGCCGCCGCGGGCCGACTCCAGATAACGCGGCTTTTGCTTTCAGGCGGCGCGGATCGGAATCAACGGGATCAAGACGGAAATACCCCTCAATCCCTGGCCGAAGATGCGGGCCACGATTCGGTTTTGCGCCTGCTGAAAACCTGGCCGCAATGACGGCCGATCGTCGATGAGCGAGTACGATCTTTTTTTCCGAATTGCGGTGGCCGTGGCCGCAGGTCTGCTCATCGGCATGGAGCGCGGCTGGCAGGATCGAATGGCCGAAAGTGGTCGCCGCGTGGCGGGCATTCGTACCTTCGCCCTCATCGCATTGCTCGGGTCCGGCTGGGGACTGCTGCTGGACCAATCCAGGCTGCTGCTGCTGGGCTTTGCGTTTTTTGGATTCGCCGTGGTGATCGCGGCGGCGCAGGTCACCAAAGCCATTCGCCTCGGGGATTACGGCATCACGACCACCGTCGCCGCGCTGCTAACTTTCGTGCTGGGCGCCGCCGCCGCCCAGGGGCACGTCGCTTTCGTGGCCGCGGTGGCGGTCATCGCGACCATCCTGCTCGGGGTGAAACCGATTTTGCATGAGTGGGTGAGAAAGCTTGATCAAAGCGATCTCTACGCCGTTTTCAAAATGCTGCTGATTTCGGTGGTGCTGCTTCCGGTATTGCCGAATCAGGGGTACGGGCCCTGGGGTTTTTTTAATCCGTACGAAATCTGGTGGATGGTGGTGCTCATCGCCGGCGTCTCGTTCAGCGGCTATTTCGCCATGAAGGCGGCCGGCGCCAAGCGAGGCGTCGGGCTGACTGCGCTCTTTGGCGGCCTGGTGGCATCCACCGCGGTGACGCTTAACTTCTCCAAAATCGGCCGCGACTCGCCCGAACACTCCGGTGTTCTGACGGCCGGGATTTTGATCGCCTCGGGGACCATGTTTCCCCGCACCGTTTTTTTAGCGGGGGTGATTTACCCACCCATGATCAAGATTTTGGCGCTGCCCCTGGGGGCAATGGCGCTGATCTGTTTGGGTGGGGCAGCATATTTCTGGCGGTCCAGCGATAAGGAGGCCAAGCCCGGTGGCGAGGACCTGCGCAATCCCTTCGAGATCATGACCGCGCTCAAATTTGGGGCTCTGCTGGCGCTGGTGATGTTTCTGGTACGTGCGTTGCGGGACTGGTTGGGTGACGTCGGGGTCTACCTGATTGCGTTGCTTTCCGGGATCACCGACGTGGATGCGGTCACGCTCTCCATGTCCCGGCTCGCAAGCGAAGACCTGGCGATGAACGTCGCGGCGCGCGCCATCGTGCTGGCAGTTATTGCCAACACCGTATTCAAGATTCTACTGACCGCCTTCATCGCACGGGGAAAAATGGCCAGGCGGGTGGCGGTTCCCATGTTCCTGACCGCCGTGACCGGTATCGGGATGGCAATGGCCTGAGCGAAGTAATCCGGACTGGAAACGTGCCCTAACTCAATCGCGCCATACTCCTTTTCTTAATGCATGCAGATTCCGGCTCTTGAACGCTCAACCGTGCGGGACCTCTCGGTGCTCGGCGTATTTCTGCTGCTCTGTTTTCTCGTGGCGGCGGCGGGCGGCGCGGTTACGGCGATGTCGGTCAACGACTGGTATCAGGGCCTTGAAAAGCCGGGGTTCACGCCTCCGGACGCACTGTTTGCGCCGGTATGGACGGCGCTGTATGCGCTCATGGCGGTGGCCGCGTGGCGAGTGTGGCGCTCGTCGGGTTTTCGTGACGCGCGCTGGCCGCTGCTGGCATTCGCCGTTCAGCTCGGACTGAATCTTGGCTGGAGCGTCCTTTTCTTCGGCATGAATCTCATCGGTGCCGCGCTGGTGGAGATGATTGCGCTATTGGCGGCGATCGTCGTTACCGCGATGCTTTTCGCAAGACGAGACCGCTGGGCCGGGGTGATGCTCGTCCCCTACGTGGTCTGGGTGGGATACGCGCTGGTGTTGAACGCCTCGATCTGGAGGCTCAATTAGATCCCTTGGCGGATTATTTTTTTAAGGGACAAGTTTGGTTTTTGCCCGGTAGGCGCTGCGCGGACTCGGGGGAAAAAGGTCGGAGATTAGCCCCCGGCGGATCGTGCGCGAGGGGTCCAAAGGCGCAAAAAGCTGCCGGCACTAAACGCCCGCTTTCAGCACCACGCTGGCGTTGATGTTCTTCCTCGCTTCGTACATGGCCGTCGTCGCCAGCTCCTGAAGCTTTCTCAGCATCAGATCGGTGACCGTTCTCGACGAGGCTGCGCCGATATTCAGGCTCACGGAAATTGCTGAATCTTCCAAGGTGATCTCTTCGTCCGAGACCCGGGCTGAGAGGCGCTTAGCGATGGATTTGGTGTCCACCGCGTTACAGCCGCCCAGAAAGACCAGAAACTCATGATTGTCGACGCGGCCCACGGCGTCGTGGGGGCGCACGCAGGTACGAATCCTTTGCGCCACCTCGCGCAGAATTTCATCGCCTGCGGCTTCTCCGTGCTTCTCCACAAGACTGTCGAAGCCGGCAACGTCCACATGCAGCAGCGACATGGGCGTTTTCTGGCGCTTGGCCCGGGCGAATTCCGTGTCCAGCACCTCTTCCATGGCGGCCCGGTTCCACACCCGGCTGACAGGGTCGATCATGGCGCGCCGCTCTGATTCGTTAAGCTTCGATAGCAGCTCCATCTGGGCGGCGCTCATCCTATTGAGTTTGAGCTCGCTCTCGACCCACGCGGCAAGGCTCTTTAGCGTATCGACGTCCGAGGGTTTGAACTCCCGGGGCACCATGTCGATGATGCAAAGCGTGCCCAGCGGCGTTCCCTCGAACTTGATGGGACACCCGGCGTAGAAACGGATCCTGGGACCGGAGGTCACCAGCGGGTTGTCCGCGAAATCCGGATCTTTCTCGGCGTTCTGAATGATCAGAGGCTCTGGGCGCAGAATCGCGTGGCCGCAAAAAGACACTTCTCTCGGCGTCTCGGTGCCGGAGAGGCCCTGATTGGACTTGAACCACTGTTTATCCTGGCTGACCAGGGATACCAGCGCGATGGGGGCGTCGAATATGCGCCGCGCGATGCGGGTGATCCGGTCGAATCGTTCCTCGGCCGGCGAGTATAGAATTTTCAGGTTGTCGAGATTTTCGAGGCGTTCGGTCTCGTTGGGGTGCAGGTCCGGCTTTTTCATGGCTCGAGCAAAAACGTCTGTGGGGCAATGTGTCAGTTCCCGGCAAAGTGGTTGCTAAACTTCGAGCCGGGTAAAGGTTTAATAGGAGACTGGGTGAGCGAAAGCAAGAAGATAGGCCGTTTATATTTCGCAATCTTCGGAAATAACGACGGCGCTTTTCGGATGCCTTCCCGATTAAACCCGCGCAGGGATTTTCAGTCTGCCCTTGGCTCGGTTGCCGCCAGTTTTTTCGATCTTGTTCCCGGCCCGCTCAGCTATAGTTTCAACAGTGCAAAATCCTGATGTTCTGAGCGATGGCAAAATCCGAAGCGACGCTTGAAGCGGAAGCCGCCGAGTTCCTTGTTCTCGGAAGGCTGCTGCTCGAGGGAGTGGTTGCCCACAAGAACTACACCAAGATCCCCGAGTACGATCTGGTGGCCACCGATCTCGAGGTGACCACCTCGGTGACCCTTCAGGTCAAAAGCGAGTGGGCGACCGACCAGGACAGAGGATTCGTTATCAAGGGCATGAATTGCGACTTTCTCGTTTTCGTCGCGCTCAATCGAGGCTATCGCAGCGGGAAAAAGAATGCGGCTTCCGGTGACTCCGGAATTCGCGAGCCGGAGTTCTACGTTTTCCCCGCCGGCGTGATCGAGAACGCGCCGCGCAAGAAGAAGCTGGGAAAGCTCTTCATCCGCACCATTCGCGACTACGAGAGCTACCGGGACGCCTGGAACCTGATCAAGGCCCACCTGTCGAATTCGAAGTAGGCGCCGGGGAAGGCTCCCGACTCCGCGGGGACCCGCCCGCGGGCGGCTTTGCGGCCGTTCCGCCTTGAATTTCAACCAAAAGTTCGCGCCCGTTCCGGGGTCTCCGGCCCGGTGTAGCCACGCCCCATGGGTGATTCTAGAATTCGGCTAAACTGGTTGAATCCGAGGCCAGTCTCAAAACCCATCGTTTGGAGGTCTTTCTTCCCCCGCGGGGTCCCGGAGTGGGCGTGAAAGGCCTAGACGAGGCGCGGACGGGGCGACCATTGTGGTGCGGCCAACGTTGAATCCCCAGTCAAGCATATATTAATAGAATGCCACCGGCCGATCTGGAAACGGGAACTACTGCCTCGCGCAGGGCGGAATGAACACGACTAACGGACAAAGCCATCGAATCGCGCTGCCGCCAGGGCATACCCTGCACTGGTACCGGATTGAGTCCGTGCTCGGTCAGGGCGGATTCGGCATTACCTATCTCGCCCGCGACACCAATCTGGATCACGAAGTTGCGATCAAGGAATACCTGCCTACAGATCTTGCAACTCGCACCGAGGACAGCTCGGTGGTGCCGATATCCGACGGCCAAAGCGAAACCTATGGCTGGGGACTTCATCGCTTCATCAACGAGGCGCAGACGCTGGTCAAGTTTCGCCATCCGAACATCGTGCAGGTGGTCGCCGTCTTCGAAGCCAACAACACCGCATACATGGTGATGGAGTACGTGAAGGGACGCACGCTGGAGGATGCGTTCAGATACAAGAAAATCGAAGGGGAGGAAGCGCTCACCGGTATCTTCTCCGCGGTGCTCGAAGGGCTCGAGCTGATTCACAACGCGGGCTTCATTCACAGGGACATCAAACCGGACAACATTTACCTTCGGGAAGACGGCACGCCGGTGTTGCTGGACTTCGGATCCGCGCGCCAGGCCATCGGCGCGCAAACGCGCACCCTCACCGCGCTGGTATCGCCCGGTTACGCGCCCCTGGAGCAATACGACAACTCCACCGAGGGTGAGAGAAAGCAGGGGCCGTGGACGGATATCTACGCCCTCGGAGCGACCATGTACCGGGCGGTGGTGGGGAAAGCGCCGCCGGACGCAATGCAGCGGGTCAACGCCATGGTCGGGGGCAAAGACCCGTATGTCAGCGCGACGGAGTTCGGAAAATACAGATACTCCGAAACTTTTCTCCGAGCCATCGACTACGCCCTGGCCTTTCACCCGGAAGAGCGGCCGCAGTCCATTGCCGAGTGGCGCGTGGCTCTCGAAGGCAAGATGAGCCCGGAAGCGGTCACCGCGGTATTCGTGGCGCCGGGCAAAAAGCAATCGAGCGTGAAGACAACCGTTCCCGTGGTGCCCGATCCTGCGGACGGCGACACCCACGCGGCAACGGGCGGCCCGTCGCAGACCGTAAGCCACGATCAAGAGGAATCGGAGCCGACTAAGCGATTGACCGAATTTTTGCGCGGGGAGAAAAACCGCCTCGACTGGATGCCCATCGTCGCCGTGGTTTTGATTGTCGTCATTGCGGGCGCGATCAACCGGGTTTCAAATCTTACGGGAGAACCGAGCCTCGGCTCCGAGGAAATCGCGGAATCGCGGACCCGCGGCGGAGAATCCGCTCCCGCCGAGCCGCCGATAGATCCCGAAGCAGAGGCCAGGAGACGGGCCGAGGAAGCAAGACTCCAGGCGGAAGCCCTGGAGAAACAGCTTGAGGCACAGCAGCAGCTTGCGAAGGCGGAAGCTAAACGCTTAGCCGAGCTGGAAGCGGCGCGCGAACGCAAAGAACGCATCGCCGAGCTGCTCGAAGGCGCGAACGCCGATATCGCCGCGGGGCGGCTCACGCGACCCAAGGAGAACAACGCCTTTTACCGCTTGACCAAGCTGATCGCCATCGACAGCGACAACACGGAGGCGAGGGAAGGGCTGAAGCGCGTGGTGGAGGGGCTCGTGGAGCGCTCCCGTGCCGCGATAGATAAGCGGGAGTTCTCGGAGGCGGCGTCGCAGCTGGCGGAAGCAGACGCCGTGCTGCCCGGTTCGGACATCGTTTCGAAGGCACGCACCGCGCTGGAACAGGCAAAGAGCGCCTTTGAACAAGAGCAGCGTCAAATCGCCGAAGCGAAGGTGCGCGAAGCGGAACAATCGGCGAGCCTCGAGGCGGAACGCAGACAAGCGGAGGCCATCGAGCGGTCGGAGGCGGCGCCAGACAAAGTGCAACAAATCGAGACGCTGCTCGCTAGCGCGCGGGAAGATTTCGAGGCCGTGCGGCTCACCTGGCCGCCGGGCAACAACGCCCTGGAACGTTACCGCAAGGTGCTGGAGCTGGATCCCGACAATGCCAACGCAAAAGCCGGCATTACGGAAATCGGAGAAAAGTATCTGGAGCTCAACAACCAGGCTGTGGCCCAGGAGAATTTCGACAAAGCCAAAGCGTATCTGGACAAGGCGGCCCAGGTGCTGCCGGAATCCGACGCGGTCAAGCAGGCTGAGGAAGCGTACCTTATTGCGCGGGCGAGCTACGAAGCGCCGCGGCCGCTGTCGCCTCCACAGCTCCCGCTGCAGTCACAACCGCAGGAGAGCGAATCGGAGCAGCTTGCCAAAGCCCGCGCCGAACTCGAGCGTCTGAAGATTGAGCAGAAAAAACTGGAGTCGGAGATCCAGGAGAAATCCACTCCGGCCGTTCTGGCCGCGGCGGGTGAGAAGCTGCGCATAGCCATCGTCCCCTTCTGGGGAAGGAGCCAGTACTCTCCTTACGTGAACGGACACGACGACTGGCTGGAAGAAGTCGCGCGAAGCATCGTCTCCGAGAAAGACGTTCTCGAGATCGTATTTTCTTCTTACCAAGGCAGACCGCCTGACGGCATCAACACCGAGCTGGATCAGGTCTGGCAGTCGGTTGGCGGGCGAAGGATACCGAACACCGAGGCGCTGACGAAGCTGGGCAAGGCGCTTTCGGCAAACGCCATTCTGGTGATCGGATACTGGCTCACCGGAGACGACAATCAGTACATGACCACGCTGGAAGCGTATGTATTCGACGTGATGCGGCAAAAGTTGTACGCGACAGCGGATAATGTGGGTCTCGTGACGTCACCGACCCGGTCGGACACCGCAGCCGAGGTCATTCGCACGGCGCTGGCGGAGTATATGAAGGTCGACTGACGCGGTGCGCTGCTCGAAACGATGCCGGAGCCGGAAATTTGCCGGAAAACTCCTCTCTTCGATTGCCGGTCCTGATTTAACTTGCGATTCATTCTCTAGCTGCCCGCCGCGAGCTTGTCGAATATCTTGACCTCCACCACCGACGATGTGGTGAAGCCGATACTGGTGGCTCTGCCGGGGGCGATGAGGACTTTCATCGCGCTCTTCCTATCCGGAAGCTCTGTCAAAAGCGCAAGATCAAGCTGACCTGAAAGGGCGTGAAGACTCAGTAAGTTGTGCTTTCGGCTCTTGATAATGCCTTCCGCTTTCTTGGTGCGCGTGGCGCAGATGCCTCCCATGGCTGTTGCGCTGTAGTTGCCGAGCATTAGGAAAGTTGCCATGATGCGTGCCTCCTCCCGTATAGGGCGAACCCGGCCGAAAGTTCTTGAAAAAAGTGCCGGGATTAGGAACGGGATACTCCTCCAATCGCCGGATTTCGTGTGGCGGCCGGCGGACTCACTGATTCAAACTTCAAGCGAAATCGCGTGGAAGACGAGAAAATAAAAGTTCGCGTCACCGAAAGCGGTGAGCATATCGAGGTCGTCGTGCTCAAGAAGCGCGCAGATGCCATCCAGGTGGTGCTTGGCAAAGGTGTGCACAGCGTGCCTTGCGAGCTGTTGCCGACGCGCACCGGGCGGGCCTATGCGGGCAGGGTCATGGGACGGGAAATTGTTTACGAGCGAAGCCGGGAAGAAGTTCAGGCTGATATCGATCGGCTGAACCCCAGAATGAAGCGGTCTCGACCCTGAACGACTGAACGCGCGGCGCGATGGCTCAGATTGACTATTAATAATTCGGGCGGAATAAGAAACACGTACCGGCGCTGTTTACGCCGGCGCTTTTGGAGGAGAGACGAATAATGACTGACTCCCTGGTATTCATGGTGACCGGCGACGATCGTCCGG
>JBFIYQ010000082.1:0-9099 GCA_041605275.1 Gammaproteobacteria bacterium | reverse complement strand
GAAAAGGAAACCCTCGGCCTTTACCTGAGCGGTCACCCGGTGCGCCGCTTCGAAGCGGAGCTCACCCGGCTCACCGGCCGTCGTCTCGCCGAGCTCAAGGGCGACAACGCGGAAAGCTGCCTGGTGGCCGGACTGCTCGTGCGTATGCGCACCATCAATACCCGCAACGGCCGCATGGCGGTGCTCACCCTGGACGATAACACCGCACGCATCGAGGCGGTGGTATACGCGGATCTGTATCAGAAACACCGCGATGTTTTAGTCAGCGACAAGGTGCTGGTGCTGGAAGGCACACTCAACCGGGACGATTACACTGGCGAGCCGTCGCTCAAAGTGACCGACATCCACGACTTAGACGGCGCCCGCGAGTCGCGCGCCAGGCATCTTCTGGTGCATCTGGATCCGGACCACTCGCAAAACGGAACGGCGCAGGCGCTGGCCGAAATCCTTTCACCGTTTCGCGACGGCCGCACGCCGGTGTGCGTCGAGTACTGCCGCGGCGATGCCAAGGTACGGGTGCTGCTGGGAAACGACTGGCGCGTTTCACCAACGGAAGAGTTGTTGAGTCGGCTGAAACAGCTGGCGGGAAACGATGGCGTTAAGGTGGAGTACTGAGACGTATGTGGTATTTCGTATTTCGGGATAGCCGGTTCGTGTTGGCTTACCCTTTGGCAAATGCCCGCTCAAACCGGGTTTTAGAATGTCGTTTAAGTCATATTCCGCTTAACGATAAAGCTATACCAAATTCCGATATGCGACATACGCGATACGATATACGATCTCTCATCCGCTTTGCTTCGAGTTGGTCTAAAGCATGGGTCAATAAGCCTCTGTATCAGCGGAAATTTGTTCTATATTCACTCATTACCGGGATCAAGGTTTCAAATCTCCCGAGGGCTCCAAGATGACAGCATCTACACCGGAATCGGCGGTCGCGGCCTCGAAGCAGATAGCAAAGGATTTACGGATGAATCTGAATTTTCTCGAATTCGAACAGCCCATCGCAGAGCTTCAGGCCAAAATCGAGGAGCTGCGCCGCGTCGGTTCCAATACCGAGCTCAACATCGGAGACGAGATCGAAGATCTGCAGGAAAAGAGCGACCAGCTGACACGCTCGATCTTTTCCAAGCTGGACTCGTGGCAGATCTCCCAGCTGGCCAGGCACCCTCAGCGGCCTTACACCCTGGATTACGTGGAGCGCTTGTTCACCGATTTTCATGAGCTCCACGGAGACCGCGCCTTTGCCGATGACGCCGCTATTGTTTCAGGTGTGGCGCGTCTGGACGGCAGGCCGGTGGTGGTAATCGGACACCAGAAAGGGCGAAACACCCGGGAGAAGCTCGACCGCAGCTTTGGCATGCCGCGTCCGGAGGGTTACCGCAAGGCGCTTCGAATCATGCGCATGGCGGAAAAGTTCCGCCTGCCGATTCTGACCTTCATCGATACCCCGGGCGCCTACCCCGGTATCGGCGCCGAGGAACGCGGACAGAGTGAAGCCATCGCCCGCAACCTGTTCGAAATGGCGCGCCTGAAAACGCCCATCGTCTGCACTGTCATCGGCGAAGGTGGATCCGGCGGCGCGCTGGCCATCGGCGTCGGCGACAGCGTGCTGATGCTTCAGTACAGCACTTATTCCGTAATTTCTCCCGAGGGCTGCGCGTCGATTCTCTGGAAGAGCGCGGAAAAAGCCGCGGACGCGGCGGAAGCCATGGGCATCACCTCGGATCGTCTAAAGGAGCTCGAGCTCATTGACGAGGTGATCGAAGAGCCGCTGGGCGGCGCGCACCGGGACGTGGATGAAACCGCCCGGCGGATCAAGCGGGTTCTGCTGGCGGAGCTGAAGCGGCTCTACCGCTTGGACCCTGAATCCCTGGTCGCGCGCAGGTACGACCGACTCATGTCCTACGGCAAGTACCGCGAAGGCGAAGAATGACGCGGCGATACTTCACCGTTTCCGAAGCCAATCAAATGATACCGGAGCTCGAATCACGCTTCGGCCGCATGCTTCAGCTGCATGCCCAAATCCGCGCCGCCTACGACCGCCTGGAGAATGTGGGCTTCGCTCCTGAGGAAGAAGACTTTGAGATCTCGCCGGAGAACGCGGATACGGAGGTGACCCGGGACTTAGCCGAGCTGCGCACGCTGATGAACGCGCTGCGAACGGATCTCGAAGAACTCCATCGCGAGGGCTGCATCGTCAAGGATATCGGTTCCGGACTGGTGGACTGGTACGCGCAAAAGGACGGGCGCGAAGTTTTCTTGTGCTGGAAGCTGGGAGAGAAGTCGGTGAGCTTCTGGCACGAGCTGGAAGGCGGCTTCGACGGCAGGAGACCGGTATCGGAACTTTGAGATTCGAATGTCGCAAATCGTAGGTCGGGAGGGTAGGCGGCATACAGCGAAGAAATTAGGCTCCACCTTCTAAGTGGTGGCTTGACACTATCTAAGGGCACGGCGCGTGTGGGAGCGGGCTTGCCCGGGATTCCTTCGATCGAGTGGTTCGGTAAACGGCGATCGTCGCCGGTATTGCTATTCCCTCAGTCCCGTCGTCTGCTTCAGGCTTGACTCGTTCTGCTGGATCACCGAGGTCAGCAGCTCGCCCGAAAAACGGCACATTAGAGTGAGCAGCCTCTGATCGTCGTGATTGAACAGTCTGCCGTCTTGCTTGTTCAGCACCTCGATCACGCCGAGCACCTGTCCGCCGCCGATCACCGGCGCCGCGAGCATGGAGCGGGTCTTGAATCCGAACTCCTCGTCGATAACCGGATAGAAGCGCTCGTCGGACTGGACGTCGTTGACGATCACGGATTTCTGATTTTCCGCTACCCATCCCCCGATGCCCGTGCCCGGCGGCAGGCGCCGCCAGACCAGATCGTCCGCGGGCAGGTCACCGTGGGTGACGACAAAAACCAGCTCACGGGTGTCTTCGTCCAAAACCAGCAGGGATCCATCCTTGGCGCTGATGGTCTCGAGGGCATTTTTCAGCACCTCCGAGAGCAGATCCATGATCTCGAACTCCTGCCTCGGATTTTCCAGCGCGGCGACCAGATTTTGCATCGAATCGATGAACTGACGAAGCGCCAGAATCTCGTGGCGCAGACGATCGTTTTCCCGCTCCAGCTTGAGCACTTCGTCCCGCGTGTCCTGTTGTTTTTCGGTCATCGGATCACATCGCTTGTCGGGCTACGAAGCCTTGAACGTCTCCGTCAGATCCACGTCTCTTACGATACTGAACAAGAGCTCACCGGCGAACCTGCACATCACGGTGAGCAGAGTCTGGTTTCCCGTACTGAACAGCTTACCGTTTTTCTTGTTGATCATCTCCACCACGCCGATGACGCGCCCCCCGCCGATGAGCGGCGCCGCCAGAATGGAATTTGTCGTGTGCTTGAGCTGGTTGTCCAGACCTTTAAAAAAACGCTCGTCGGCAGCGGCGTTGTTGACGATGGCCGACTGCCGGTGGGTGAGCACCCAGGAAGCCACGCCTTTTCCGGTGGGAACCCGCTTGCCGATCAGGTGCTCTTTGGGCGTCTCGCCCCGGGCGATGGCAAAAATCAGGTCTCCGGTGCTGTCCTCGGGGATCAGCAGAGATCCTGCGCTCGCGTCGATGGCGCGCATGGAATTGTCGAGCACGGATTCGAACAGCGTGAGAATCTCGGATTCCCTCTTCGGCGAGTGAAGCGCATCCATCATTTCCGTCAGCGCGGCAATGAAACCGCGAAGTGCCGCCGCTTCCTCCTCCAGCGCTTCGTTCTCCTGGCGCAGGCGAACGAGCTTGTTGTGCCATTCCCGGGTCGCGTCGAGGGCCTGCTGTCTTTTCGATACGTTGTCCAATTTTCACTTCGCTTGATGGCGTCTTTGTGCCCCGGGGTGGCGAGCGGTATCCTCCCGCTGGCGCTCTTCACGCTCCGTTGCGGCCGAGCGCCGGTCGCCTGATGAGAAGTTTATGGCTGCGCGGCATTTATATAAAAATCCGCGCCCGGAACCGATTTCACCGTGGCGGAACGCAGTCACCGGGCGTGCATATCCGCGCTCACGGCCCGGCTGCTCTCCAAGGCCGGTCCGCACCGGCTGGCGCGCTGAGGGCCCTCGTCAGTGCCTGAAGCAAGGATTCGGATTTCGCCTCTGATACAAATGGTAGACAATAGCCGACCACGCCGCGAGCCCGCCAAAGCCCATGGAACGCACTGTTTTCTATGTCTCGGACAGTACCGGCATCACCGCCGAGACGCTGGGACACACGCTGCTGACGCAATTCGACAGCATCGAATACCGCCAGGTCACGCTGCCTTTCGTCGCCGACCTCGGAAAAGCCGAGGAAGCCGTGCGTCAGATCAACGAAGCCGCCGAGCGGGACGAGCATCGTCCCATCGTGTTCAGCACACTGACCAGCTCGGAAACCTACGAAGCCGTCACCCGCTGCAACGCCCTGGTGCTGGATCTGTTCAGCGTCTTCATTCGACCGCTGGAGCGGGAGTTCAATCGCGGGTCCAGCCACGTTCGTGGCCGCTCTCACGGGCTCGTCGATCGCGCCAGCTATGAAATTCGCATCGACGCGGTGGACTTCGCCCTCAGCCACGATGACGGCGCCAGCACGCGTCATTATGGCGACGCCGACATCGTGCTCATCGGCGTGTCCCGCTCGGGAAAGACCCCCACCTGCATTTATCTCGGCCTGCAGTTCGGAATTCGCGCCGCCAACTATCCCATCACCGAGGAGAATCTCAACGACGGCAAGCTGCCGGAGGTGCTGGTTCCCTACCGCGATCGGCTGTTCGGGCTCACCATCGACGCGGAGCGCCTGCGTCAGATACGCAGCGAGCGCCGGCCCAACAGCCGCTACGCCTCCGTCGCACAGTGCCGTACCGAGGTGCGCGAGGTGGAGTCGCTGTTTCGCGCCCACGGGATCAAGTGTCTGGACACCAGCTCGACTTCCATTGAGGAAATCGCAACCCGGCTGCTGCAGGAAACGGGACTGAAGAGACGACTTTATTAGGCGCTCAAGTCTGCCAACGTGATTTAGACACCTCGAGCGCAGCTCGGAGACGGTAAACGTTGGAGAGTAGACAGCAACTTTGAACCAGAGCGCATCTCTTTCGCGTCTACCATCCACGGTCTGCTGTTGACTCTCATCCGACATACGAATTCGACATACGACATACGAGTCTTCCCTTCTTCACCCATGTGCTCCGATCCCGTCAACGAGGCACTGCGCCGATGCCTCGACGCGCTGCCCGCCGGAACCCGGCTGAAAGTCGCTTTCAGCGGTGGAATGGATTCCCACGTGCTTCTGCATGCGCTAGCCGGGAGGGAGACTGTCGGCAACAAAGGCGGACTCTGCGCGATCCACGTCAATCACGGTCTGCATCCGGAGGCGGGCGGCTGGGCTTCGCACTGCGAACGGATTTGCCGCGATCTCGGCGTGGCGCTCGAAGTTGTCCGGGTGGAGGTGTCCGACTGGGCAGCGGTCGGTCCCGAGGCCGCCGCCCGGCAGGCGCGCTACGCTGCCTTCGAGCAGCGGCTCGAGCCGGGCGACGCGCTGTTGCTGGCGCATCATCTGGATGACCAGGCAGAAACCTTTTTGCTGCAGCTGTTGCGCGGCGCGGGGCCGGCGGGATTGAGCGCAATGCCGGCCGAAGCTGCTCTCGGGCCCGCGCGCCTGCTGCGCCCGCTGTTGGAAGTTTCCCGCGACGACATTCGCGACTACGCCAGCAGGCATGGTCTTGAGTTTCTCGATGACCCCAGCAACCGCGAGCTGCGCTACGACCGCAACTACTTGCGGCACGAAATCATGCCGCGGATTCAAAAGCGCTGGCCGGCGGCGGCGCGTACCATTGCCCGGGCCGCGGGGCACCAGGCATCGCTGGCCCGGATCGCGCGGGAGCTGGGAGCGAAGGCCCTGGGCCCGGCCGACGGCGGCGTGACTCTGAGCTGCGGGGCGCTCAGCGGGCTCTCTCCAGACGCGGCACGGCTTGCGCTTCGCGCCTGGCTCGAGGGGCGTGGCTTTACACCGCCGTCCAAGGCGCTGCTGGATCGAATCCTCAACGAGGTTGTGGGCGCCGCGCCCGACGCCGAGCCGCTGGTGGCGTGGCCGGGGGCGGAGGTGCGCCGGTACCAGGGCGCGCTTTTCGTGATGTCGCCGCTGCCGCCGGCGGAGCCCGACAGGATCTTGGCCTGGGACGGCCGCCACCCGCTGGTGCTACCCCAGGGCCGCCTCAGCGCCATGCCGGCAAAAGGCCGAGGCATCAGCGCCGCGCTGTTTTCCCGGGACGCTGTGGAAGTGCGTTTTCGTCGCGGCGGCGAGCGCTGCCGTCCCGCGGGCGAGTCCCGCTCGACCACGCTCAAAGCATGGTTCCAGCGCCGAGGCGTGCCGCCCTGGGAGCGCGACCGCAGTCCGCTTATCTTCATCGGCGGCGAGCTCGCCGCCGTCGCTGGCGGCTGGGTTTGCGATGGATATCAGTGTGCCGGAAACGAGGACGGAATCATGCTCGAGTGGATCGCGGCCGCCTGACGGGGCGGCGCGCGTTATACTGTTTATACGCGCTCGAAACCTTACCGGGGCTGCCGATTGAACGTTCCCGTCAGCACACAGTCGAAAACAAGAGACAGCGAGCCGGCTGTTTCCAACGCCTCGGCGCGCTCTGTTCAGTAACATGCATTTCGACGAGAACCATATCCGTCCGGACATCCGCACGGTGCTGGAAGCGGCGGCGATTCTCGACATCACCGAGTGGGATCTTTTTCATCTCGCCTACCGGCGCTGGCACGGCAGGCGCGCCGACGACGAGCTCATGGAACCGTTCTTCGTCGCCTACATGTTCCAGAAGGTGGTGCCGGTATGGGTGCGGCACTTTTCCCGCCTGGTGGAGCGACTCGACACCCGCGGGGAGCTCGACGCCAACAAGCTTGGAGTCAAGTACCTGCCGCGAAGCCGCTACATGGCGTCGCGGGGGATGCGCTATGCGGTCACCATCGGGCTGGTGATGTTTGCACTGGTGGTGTTTGCAGAATTCGCCTCCCAGTTTCTGCGTTTGAGCGAAAGATGCATGTTCCCGCCCTGTTATTAGCGGCGAGTAACAGGTCACAAGTAAGAATTAAGAACGAAGCCCGCTAAAGGAGCGGCTTCCGCCGCTATTCCTTCGATCAGGCGCTTTTCGCGACCATCGATTCTTTGTCGCTAATCGATGACGCGTGACTCGAGCCCTGATTCCGATATTCGACATACGACCTGCGAACCCGTTACCGGCCCGCCACGTTCGGTAGCCGGGTCACCGTATCCATGCTTTGCTGCGCCAGGGTCTCGCCCCCGGAGGGCTCGGCCTGTTCCCTCATTCGGAAGCGCAGCGACCTGTCGCCGATTTCGATCACGTCACCGTCGGCAAGAGTCTCCGAATCGATTTTTTTCTGATTAACGAACACTCCGTTCATGGAATCCAAGTCTGTGATGGTGAAGCTGCCGTTGCGCCTGCGATGAATTTCCGCGTGCTGGCGCGAAACGGAGGCGTCGCGAATGGTGAGGTCATTGTCCGAGTGCCGCCCGATGCGATAGGCCGATCTGGTCACCGCGTGGCGCTGGCCGCTGCCGTCCTGGCACTCCAGGTAGGCCAGCGAGCGCGCGGCCTTGCTCGGCCCGGTGCTGATCAAATCCTCGCGCCCCAGCTGTCGCGTTCTCAAACCCACCAGCATGAACAGCGCCAGCGCCACCAGCAGCACCCCGGGGAGAAGCACGTACCAGAGCCAAACCGTGTCCACGCCCGGTGACAGCGACTCCACCTCGACGGCGAGCGCTGAGCTGTTCTTTCCGGCCGGCGGCACGCCGCCGACGGTCACCGTCGGCGCCGGGACCTCGATCACCCTTGGCCCCTCCACCAGGTCGGGCACTAGCACTTCCACCACCTTGATCACGCTCTCGCCGCCGGCCCGGGTGGGCAGCTTGACCGGTAGCGCGGCAAATGCGCGCCCGCCGCTGAACCCGAACTCGAGCTCGAGGGTTTGTTGGCCGCCCATACCGACCTCTTCCGCGGCTTCCAGATCCACGCTCACGCGGCCGCCGCCGGTCAGCGAGGCAAGGGCGTCGCCGATGAATTCCGGCTCGAGGGTGAACGCCTGACCGGTGTCGGTGTAGAGCCCGCCGGTCTCTTCCGTCAGCCGCCGGAGGCTTTGCAGCCCCACCGATAGCGGCACAGAGCGCGGATAACCGATGGCGAAGATCGTCACGCCCGCCACCCGCGCCGCCGCCACCACGTCGTGATGAAAATAGGCCCGATCCTCGGCCAGCCCGTCGGACATGATCACCAGCGCGCGGGGATAGCCCGGCGCCGCCGCGAGGACGCGAATGGCTTCCAGCGCGGTGCGGTAAAGCTCGGTGGTTCTGCCCGCCGCGGTCAGCCGTGAGGCTTCGGCGCGGATCCGATCTCGGTCCGAGCCGATGGCGGCCTTGAGCTCGAGCTCGCTGTCGAAGGTGGCCAGGCCGAAGCGGTGATTGGGCCCGGCGGCATCCAGCAGGGCGTCGATGTGCGGCGCATATTTCTCAATAGCCGTAAGGCGTTCCGGGTCGCTTACGTCCGCCATCAGCAGAATCGCGCCGCTGTTCTCGGATTGTTCGTAGGCCGCCCACCCGGGGGCGGGCAGCGCGAGACCCTTGAGACGGGCGGATATCCCTTCCACCACCGCGGAGCGCAGCAGGCGATAGTCGCACTGAAGCCGCGTCTCGGACGGTTGCTGGCAGCGAAGCTGGACCCCGCTGCCGAGGGTGTGCTCTGGCTCAGCGGCGCCCGCTGGTGCGGCCAGCGCCAGCAGCAGCGATGCGAGGACGAGGCCAATACGGCACACGGGTCGCCCCGGGCGCGCGCCCGGCACGGCGTTTTGGCCGATGGAATCCGCCCCGTATTGAACGAAACTGCTCACCCGCGTGACAAAAAATTAGAGCCTCGAAATAATTTGATAAGGGCTTTCTTCGGCGGGAGACGGGAAATCTCCCATCGGCTCCGGATCCGCCTCCGGGCATTACGGGGATGTCGGCATCAGAGCGCGCCGGCTTGAGCCCGCGGCGGATTTCGGTCGAACGGGTCGCGGCGCTCAGTCGCCGTCCGGCGGGGCGCG
>JBFIYQ010000081.1:0-9104 GCA_041605275.1 Gammaproteobacteria bacterium | reverse complement strand
TCAGCCGGCTTTCTTCTTCGGCGATTCGACCCCGAGGCGATCGTGAATGACGCTGCTGGTGGTGGTGTACTGCAGGTGCACTTTTTTGCCCGGATTCAGGTGCGCCTTGATGGCGAAGGCCGCCAGCGCGGCTTCGTGGAAACCGCTCAAGATGAGCTTTTTCTTTCCCGGATAGGTGTTGATGTCACCGACGGCGAAGATCCCCGGAATGTTGGTTTGAAATGATTCCGTATCTACCTCGATCTTGTCCTTGTCCAGGTTGAGTCCCCAGTTCGCAATGGGACCGAGCTTCGGCGACAGGCCGAAAAAGACGAGCAACTGATCCACTGGAATCGTGGTGGTTTCACCCTCAAGGGTGGCAATCTCGACCTCGGACAGCTCCCCGGCATCCTCCGAATATCCGGAAACGTTGCCGAAAAGGAGTTTCACTTTTCCTTCGCCCACCAGCGCTTTCATCTTCGACACCGAAGCAGGCGCCGCGCGAAAGTCGTGCCGTCTGTGCACCAGGGTCATGGATTTCGCTTTATCGTGAAGATTGAGCACCCAGTCCAGCGCCGAGTCGCCGCCGCCAAGCACGATCAGCCGTTTTCCTTCGTGCAGTGAAGGATCCTTGACGCTGTAGAAAAGCGAGCGGTCGGTGAGTTTCTCGATATCGCCCACTTTTAGCGGCATTGGTTCGAAGGAGCCGACGCCTCCGGCGACCACGACCGCGCGGGTCTCGAATTCGGTGCCGGCGCTGGTCTTAAGGTAGAAGCCTCCGTCTTCGAGCTTCTTTACCACCGTTACCTGCTGCCCCAGGTGAAAATCGGCGTTAAAGGGTTTGATCTGCTCCAACAGCCGGTCCACCAGCTCCTGCGCGCCGCACACGGGAATCGCCGGTATGTCGTAGATGGGCTTGTCCGGATAGAGCTCGGCACATTGCCCTCCGACGTGGGGCAGGGACTCCACCAGGTGAGCGTGCATTCCGTGCAGGCCAAGCTCGAAAATCTGGAACAGGCCGCAGGGACCCCCTCCGATAATTACGGTTTCCGCCTTTATCCTCACTGGATCTCCACCTAGAACCTGTACCAGACGCTGCGCCTAGCCTAACGGCGTTTCAGACGGGGTCAAAATACTCGCTTGCCGGCGCGTGATTTCCGCTGGTTGGGCCCAATTTTTGTCTTTTCTTATCCAAGCTCGGTGTCTGCGACGGATCTTTTCGTACTCGTGCCCGAACTGTCGGTATGAGGCGAGCTTATCCTGTTTTATCCGTTTCGTCCCCGGTATCAAAACTGATGTCGTTGAAAAAATCGATGGTCTCGTCGTCCACCTCCAGATCCAGAATCAGCGGCGGAGCCTGCGGACGCCGAGCCGATGCGGCCACGGGTTTTCTCGTCTCCGCATCATTGGAAGTCTTGGTGCCGGCGGATGCAGGCTGTTCCGATCCCTGGGAATCCATGATGCGCTTCGCTTCCTCGAGCTTCTCGTCGTCGTCGAAAAGCGGGTGTCCGGGCAACAGTCCGCGGCCGATTTCCTTGATTCGGCTTCGGGTCTCGGAAAGCGGACCCTCGCTCATTTTTGCGAGGATCTGCTCCGCCTCCGACGCCCTGGCGGAATCTCCCAGCGCGGAATCCACGTGCAGCAGCCGCAGCCGGTATTCGGGGTCGCTGTCGTTGCCTTTGATCAGCTCGCTGAGCAGCTGCTTGGCCTTGGGCAGCTCCCCGACGGCGATCAGGTTATCCACTTCCGCCAGCGCTTTCGGATCCGTCGCCTTCTGCCGGACGATGGTTTCGCTCCACTCATGCTCGGGCGCGGTATCTCCGTCCGAGCGCTTCGGCGCCGGCGCGGCCGCGGCCGGCTTTGCCGGCTGGGGCTTGGGGGCGGGCGCCGGCCGGGGCTCCAGTTCCGCCACCGGCTCGGGCTCGAGCCAGTCTTCGGCCACCTCCGTCTCGTCCTCGGCCAACGCCGTCGGCGTCGCCGTGCTGCCGCCCTGGAGAATGATCAGCTCGGCGGCTCTGCCCTTCGCCACGGAGCGCAGATAGAGCGCCCAGCTGAGAAGAATCACCAGGATGCCGGCAAATGCGCCCTCCACCAGGTAATTTCTCACGACCCCGGGAAGCTCGATGGGCCCGAGGTGTATGGGCGGCATTGCGGTGGAAACCTGCGGCCTCGGCGTCGTGACGGGACGGGGTGTGGTCACCGGCGCCTGCACCATGGCAACGGTCTCGGGGCGCTGGGCCTCGGCCGCCAGCCTGGCGATCACTTTTTCCTGCGCCTTCACCACCCCGCGCATGCGCTGGATCAGGTCCTCGTGGTGGTCGAGGTAAGAGGATTTCTCGGCGTTCGACTTTTCCAGCGCCGCGACCTGATCCCGCACCTTAAGAATCCGGCCTCGAAGCTCCGGCGCCTCGGCATCGAGCAGCTTGGCACGGCTGACGCCCGTGGTGCCGATTCTGGGCACCAGGTCCCAATCAAGCTTGAGGTCCACACCTGCGTTGGCCTGGGAATTCTGGGCGTAGGCGCCGGGCAGGCCGCACAGGACCGACACGGCCACACCCAGGCAGCAACCGACCAGGCTTTTGGAAACCGACGAAAGCATGTTGTGTTCGACCATGGGAGGCGCGTGTACTCGTGCGGCAGTTCCGCCCAAACTTCCGGACCCTGCTGCAGGCAGTTTTAGGTGCATTAAGAAGCGTGGCCCATGAAATCCACCTTGTAAACCAACCCTGCCGCTTCGCGCGGCGTTGCGGGCGCCAGAACCTGATGCTCAAAGGCGAATCCGAACGCTCCGGAGAAGGGAACGAATTTCGCCGCTCCCAGCGGGTCTGTTAAAGTGCACGCGGTGAATGTCCGGACGATGCATCAAGGAGACACGTCGATGAGCACGCCGAAACCAGGAATCCGAACTCCCGAGCTCGAGGTCAAAACCCTCGAGGGAGATACCTGGAGACTCTCGAATCAGAAGCCGAAAAATTTCACCATGATTGTCGCCTACCGGGGTCTGCACTGCCCTATCTGCAAAACCTATCTGCGAGATTTGGATCGCAATGCGGATGACTTCAAAAAACGGGGTGTCGAGCCCATCATCGTGAGCACCGATACCAAAGAGCGGGCCGAACAGACCAGGGAGGACTGGGGGCTAAAAAATCTGAACATCGGATATGGCTTGAGCATCGACAAGGCCCGGGAGTGGGGTCTTTACATCTCCAGCGGCCGGGGTAAGACGTCGCTCGGAATTGAGGAGCCGGCCCAGTTCAGCGAGCCGGGTTTGTTTCTGGTGCAGCCCGACTGCACACTTTATGCGGCATCAGTGGCCACGATGCCTTTCGCGCGGCCTCATTTCAAAGAGGTGCTGAGCGCAGTGGAATTTATTGTGGAGAAAAACTATCCCGCCCGGGGCGAATCTTGACCAGTTAGAAATTCTCCAAATCGCCCGAACCGAGCGATCGCGCGCAGACGCGCTCCTTGAGCGGGCGTCGTTCAAACACCAGCCGAGCATCGCGAATCACCAGTCAATACGCTTTCGATCGCGGAAGAATCCGCCGCTAGGTCCGTCGTCGGGCAGAGTTGCCAGCCATACGATGGTGTCCGCGCCCTGTTCCGGAGATCGCGGGGCTTTGTCGCTTCCCATGTCGGTGCGCACCCAGCCCGGACACAGCGAGTTGGCTTTGATGTTGCTGCCCTCCAGCTCCCGCGAGAGGATAACGCTGACCGCATTGAGCGCGGTTTTCGATATGCGGTAGCCGGGATATCCGCCATCCATTTCGCTGAGCTGCCCCATTCCGCTGGATACGTTCACGATTCGACCGTAGTCGTTCCGCCGCATCAGCGGCACCAGCGCCTTCGCCACCATCAGCGGTCCGAGCGTATTGGTTTCGAAGGTTTCGCGTATCAGCGCCGGATCGGCCTGAAAAATGCTCGCGCCGCGTTTCGAGGAATCCAGCATGATGCCGGCGTTGTTGACCAGCACGTCGAGTCGGCCAATATCGCGTTCAACGCTCAGCGCGCAGGCGTCGATACTTTCGAAATCGGTCACGTCGAGCTGACGGTACTCGACCTCGATGCCTTCGGACTGGAGAATTTCGCTAGCTTTCTTACCGGCCTCGCGCTTTCTCGAAGTGAGAATCACGCGTAACCCCTTGCGGCCCAGTTGCCTGCAGGTTTCGAAACCAATGCCGCGATTGGCGCCGGTGATCAGAGCGACTCTTTTGACTGCATTCACTTTGTGCTCTCCTGGATAGAGCGGAGGGTCACGGACGGCAATGCTCCAGCGGCTGAAACGCCGTCCCGTCCGGCCCGTGCCCCAGGCAAGAACTTAAAGGCAATTCGGCACTGAGACCAGGCCGGCCTCCGCTGTTGGAAAGCGGGGACACGTCCTCGCGCCGCCCGATGGTTCGTGGTTGAATCGCTTGTCCTAACTCAGTCTGCAATCGGCGGCACGGTTTTCAAATACGTCACGATGGCGTCGATGTCCCCGTCTCTGAGATACCCCAGGCTCTCCTCGATCACCGCCGCCATCGTCCCCCCGGCAACGTCTCCGTCCGGAAGCAGTCCCGATTTCAAGTACTCCCGGATCTCACCGTCGCTCCAGTTTCCGATGCCGGTTTCGGGATGTGTGGTGATATTGGGCACCGCTTCCCCATCGGGACCGTCGGGATTTCCGCCGAGGTGCTTTCCCCGGTCGAACGCGCCGAACACGTTTCGGGGCGGGTGACATTCTCCGCAGTGACCGATGACGTTTACCAGGTAGGCGCCTCGGTTCCAGTCGGCGCTCTGACCCGCCCGCGGCGCGAAGGCCTCAGGGGAGTGGAAGAGCAGCTTCCAGAAATAAAGAACGGCGCGGGATCGCAGGTACCAAGGCAGCTCGTGAGGCTGGTTTACCGTGTCGACCGGTGGCACCCGCTCTAAATACGCCACCAGCGCCCGTATGTCCTCATCCATCATGCCCGCGTAGGAGGTATAAGGAAACGCCGGGTAAAGGTGGACGCCGCCTGGAGATTCGCCGCTTCGCAGCGCTCGGCTCAAATCCTCGACGCGCCATCCCCCGATGCCGTGCTCGGGGTGGGACGTGATGTTGGGACTCAGGAATGTGCCGAACGGCGTTTCGAGTCTTCGTCCCCCCGCAAGCGGCACCGCGCCCTCTTCTTTTGCGGTGTGGCAGCCGCCGCAGCCTGCGATTCGAAAAACGTATTCGCCGCGCTGTTGCTGCTCGACGTCGGTGTCGCCGGTTGCGATACCCGGCGAAACAGAGAGTGCAAGTAATAGCATCCCGGCGCCCGCGCGCTGGCGGGCGGAACAAGTGCAAGTCGAGAGTTGCGCGATCGCGCCGGCGTTCAAGACTCTGGGGCGTTAATCCTTTTTCTGACGATACTCCCTGTGACAACCCTTGCAGGTATCCAGGAGAACATCCAGCTTCTCTGCTATCTTCGCCTCGTTACCGGAGCTTGCGGCCGCGCTGAAAGCACCGGCAGCCGCTTCGGCGTCCCGGGTGGCGCTTTCGAATCCGGACGCGTCGCTCCAGATTTCCGGCTTGGCCCGCGTCTTTCCGCCACTCGTTTTCTGCTGGAACGCAGCCGTGACCATGCCCATGAGATCATGCAGAGCGCGCGCGTGGACCTGCAGATGGCTTTTGTTAGGGTTATTGTTCTTGACAATCTGATAGATGGCGCCCGTATGTCCGCCAACACCTTTCATGACGCTTTGGCGATACTTGATCAAGTTTTCGTCATCCTGAGCGGCAATCGCCGCGTTTCCTGCCAACCCGACGAGTAATGCCGCGCCCAGCGAGGCGTAAAATGACCAACGATGCATGAGGTTTCTCCTTATTCGTTTAGTTCCAGAAATTCGTATCCAGGCGTCATCGTGCCGCGGACAGCTTACACCACACCGATCTGTCGGCAAAAACAGGCTTCGCACGGGCCCAAACCGTCTGACCTGCCGATCTATAATTTGCCCAAGATCTCCTTCCGCAGAGGCCCCGGCATGGCGCATAAATCATTCCCGATGCTGATCGTCCTGCTGGCGCTGGCGTCAATCGCGGGATCCGTCCCCGCGGACACGCTGGTGCTCCGCTCCGGGAAAAGCCTCGATGGAACCTTTGTCGGCGCGAGCGGGGACATTGTCTATCTGCGCGTGGAGGGAGAGATCAGGCAGATTGCGGTCGACGAGGTTGCGTCGATTCGATTCGACCAGGAGCGGGAGACGCCCCGCGGGCTGGATCCAGGCGGCGGGCCCGCCGGGCGCGCGGTGATTGTCGGCGCCGGCGCGCTCGTGACCGTTGCCTTCTCGCAGCGGATTCTCGCGGGCGATCTGCGCGAAGGCCAGGTGTTTCGCAGCAAGCTTGCGCAACCCTTCAAGAGCGGGGATACGCTGCTGGCGCCCGCGGGAAGCGACGTCTACGGGAAAATCGTGCAGCACGAATCCGGCGCCGCAGGAATGATTTTGACCCAAATGGTGGTCGCCGGAGAGCGGGTGTCGATTAGAACCGAGCCGCGCCAGATCCCTCAGGCGGGCGAAAGTCTCGAAAAAGTGGATTTCCGCATCGACCGTCCTTTCACCCTGCGGGTGGCCACCACCCGCTAAGCGGCGCCGTCCGGGGGCCCTGCCCCGGCGGGCACGCTTCGTCGTCAGGTTTCGCGCCCCTGTCCTCGCTTCTATTCCTCTTCCGCGCGCGGCTTGAATTCCGTCGTCAACTGCTGCTGGATTTGCGACGGCACCGGATCGTAATGACTGAACTCCATGGTGTAGACACCGGTGCCGCCGGTGACCGACTTGAGCTCGGACTGATAGGTGCTGAGCTCGCTGAGGGGCACCTGGCCGGTCACCGTCACCATTCCGCCCGCCAGCGCGTTGGTGCCATTGATACGGCCCCGCTTGGAGGAAAGATCGCCGGTGATGTCGCCCATATTGTTCTGGGGAACGGTTACGCTGATGTCCACGATGGGCTCGAGCACTATCGGGCTCGCCTTGTTGATTGCATCCAGGAACGCCTTCTTGCCGGCAGCGACGAATGCGACTTCCTTGGAATCCACGGTGTGATACTTTCCGTCGTAGACTGTGACCCGCACGTCTTCCATGGGATAGCCGGCAATTGCACCTTGCTCCAGCACCTGGCGTACGCCCTTCTCAACCGCGGGAATGAACTGCTGCGGAATCACGCCCCCGACGATTTTGTTCACGAACTCGAAGCCGCTGCCCCGACTCATGGGCTCGACTTTCAGATAAACCTCACCGAACTGGCCGGCACCGCCGGTCTGTTTCTTGTGCCGGTGGTGGCCGTCCGCCGGCTTGGTAATGGTTTCGCGATAAGCGATTTTCGGCGTGCTGGTATTCACCTCTACGTTGTAACGCTCCTTCATTTTTTCCAGCACCACTCGAAGGTGCAGGTCGCCGAGCCCGCGAATGACCGTCTCGTTCAGCACCGCATTATGTTCCACGCGGAAACACGGATCCTCAGCGGAAATCTTTTGAATAGCGTCGGAGAGCTTCTGCTCGTCGCCGCGCGCTTTGGCCTGTATCGCGAGCCCGAACATCGGCGCCGGCACCGCTACCGGTTCCATTTTGATGTCGTCCTCGTCGTGGGAGTCGTGTAACACCGCGTCGTATACGACTTCCTCGACCTTCGCAACGGCACAGATGTCGCCGGGAATTCCGGCATCAATCTCCACGTGGTCTTTACCCTGCAGGCGGAAGAGATGCCCTACTTTGAACGGTTTCCTGGCGCCTCCGATGAACAACTGGCTGTCCTTTGTAATCGTACCCTGATGTATACGAAACACACCAAGGCGACCGACAAACGCGTCGACGGAAACCTTGAACACATGCGCTAGCGCATGCTTGCCGGGATCGCAGCTGATGGTGACCGGCTCGGCTTCGTCCCCCTTGGTTTTGAAAAACCGCGGCGGATTACCTTCTGTCGGGTTCGGCATCAGCTTCGCAATAACGTCCAGCAGCTCGCCGACGCCCACTCCGGATTCAGCGGCGGTGAAGCAGATGGGCACAAGATGACCCTCGCGCAGCGCCTCCTCGAACGCGTCATGCAGCTTCGCCGGCTCCAGATCTTCGCCCTGCTCCAGATAAAGCTCCATCAGTTTCTCGTCCACCTCCACCACCTGATCGACGATTTGGGTGTGGGCATCGGTTACGGACGAAAAGGCGACATCGTCGCCCTCGGGATTAAAAAAGCAGTCGATGACCTTTTTCCCATCCTTGGAAGGCAGGTTAATTGGCAGACATTCGCTTCCGAAAGTCTCGTTAATCTGATGGACAAGTGCCTCAAGATTCGCGTCTTCCACGTCCACCTTGTTGACCACAATCATCCGGCACAGTCCGCGGTCAGACGCCGCATCCATCAATCTCCGGGTATTCATTTCGATTCCCGAGCGCGCGTCGATAACTACCGCAACGGTCTCCACCGCCGGCAGTACCGACAACGCGGGACCGAGAAAATCCGGATAACCCGGCGTATCGATCAGATTGACATGGACGCCTCCGTATTCGAGGTGCATGACGGAGGAGTTGAGCGAGTGCTGGTGCTCTTTTTCCAGGGGATCGAAGTCCGATACCGTAGTGCCCCGGGTAATTTCTCCCAGCGTGGCAATAGTTCCCGATTTGAGAAGCATAGCCTCGGCGAGCATCGTCTTGCCGGCACCTCCGTGGCCGACGAGCGCGACGTTGCGAATAGCTTCAGTGGTGTAGTTCGACATCAGTCATCCTCCGTTGATCGCATTATTTTTATACAGGCTCCCGTTGCTTACCGGTCCGCCCCGGTTCCGGCCGCATCAATGGCAAGGCGTCCACCGAGCCCGAACGCGGCATTCACCATCCGGCGAGTGCCCGCTCGCAGCAAAATCTTCAGGAAGCTTTTTGACCCGGAAACAGCTTCAGGTCAAACGCCGGCCGGGTATGAAAATTCAAAGCGACTCTCATTTTCGAAAGTGAAACCGGGGCGCCGTCGAAGTTCGCGCCGAAATCGCCTCGACCTCCGCCTTTGGCACATGATCCGGGTATCCGCGCACGCGCGGAGCGCACAGTCGACGCCCTGCGACTCCGGCCATCAGTATAAGAGTCGCGCGGGTCGACGCAACAACACCGGCGCGCGGCCCGTCTACGGCGGGTCGCGCCAG